>JALYWP010000181.1 GCA_030852655.1 Pseudomonadota bacterium
GCACCACGTTGTTCTGGAACTGATACTGTGCGCCAGCATGTACGCCGATCAGGAAATCGTCGAGATCGGCATCTGCATTATATGAGACGCCCGGGGCGATCGGCGCAGTCCATTCGCCGTCAGCCCACGAATAGCCACCATGGAGGCCGACGTAGAAACCGGTCCAGCTGAAACCTGCCGGGATGTCGACCACGACCTCCTCGACAATGGCGTCAGCCGCGTACGCGGCACTCGTCAAAAGGCAAGCAGTGCATGCAATAAGAACCATCCTCATTTTGGAATCCCTCCGCATGTTCTACTTCACCATTACATCGAACTGACCTTACGGCAACATGCTGAAATCGATCCTGTCCAACTGTTGCATAATTCGCACAGCAACAGTCTTGGTCGCCATGGATTTCACATAGCGGCGCTGCTTCCAGCCATACGCCACGCCGGCCGGGACCTGAAAAGTCCGGGCCGGCTTTTTCTTTGCGCCGGCCGCTGCCATGGCTTTGCCATTTCCAATGGCGGGAATGTCGTGTTTCGCGGTCTTCTCGACCCCGCAGCGGACGTAAGACGGGCCGCAGTTGGTGTTCGTGTCCGGCCCGAGTAGCGCGAGCGCGCGCTTGTGCTCGATGATCCATGCGTCGTTGATGGTGCCCCCGGACGGGATTGAACCGCCGACCTTCGGTTTACAAAACCGCTGCTCTACCGCTGAGCTACAAGGGCACGGGCGCCCGTTAGCATATCTCGCTTGCCAGTAAAATCAAAAGTAGGGCAGGGCGCGGCAACCCTCGTCCGTCCCGTCGACCGCACCGCCCCTCGAAGAGGAGGAACCGCCGGTGTCGTCCACCATGCCCACCGTGAAACAGGAGAGAAGGCTTCCTACATCCAAACCGAGGCAGCGTTGGGAGAGATGCGATGCTCAGATTTGTCGTGCTTGCGCTGATCGTGATCGTGGCATGGGTGGTGTTGGTGAAGTTGATACGCGACATCAGAGCATCCAGGGTGGATTGGAAGGGCTGGGCGGTCATCGCAGGCTTCATCGCGCTCGCCTTCTACCTGCGCCATGTCACTGGCATCGGCGCGTTCTGACGCGGCGCGAACACGTCCAAAAGAAAATCGAACGGGCTTCGAACCTTTCCGGGAGCCGGAGCGACTGATGGTCATGAGGCTGATGGACGCCTCGGAAACAGAACCACAGGAGATCATCATGTCGCTCAAGACCAAGCTCGTTTCCAGCCTGCTTTCGCTTACCGTCCTGGCCGGCGCCATGGCCGGCACGGTCGGCCAGTCGGAGGCCAAGAAGCTCTCCAAGGGCGAGGTCGCGGCCATCGCCGGCGTCGGTGGCTTCGTGCTCGGTCTCGGTATCGCCAGCGCCAATCGCGGCCCCGACTACCATGGCTACCATCGCAGTTCCTGGGAGCGCCATGTCGACCGCTGCTACGCGCGCTACCGGACCTACGACCATCGCAGCGACACCTATATCGGTTTCGACGGTTACCCGCATCGCTGCCGGCTTTGAGAGGAGGTGATCTTCAACGCTTTGGGGAGGGGCGCCGAAATGCGCCTCCCTTTCTAAGCTTTGCGGTAGCCATCCGCGCCCCGGCACCGAAGGTTTCCGGACGCTCTGACCGAAGATTGCATGTGGAGAATCTCCGGCAGGTTTCCCGATTTCCTGCGACACACAGGCCGCAATGTGCAATCTGCCCTGCGATGCGGCCTTTCCGAGCACCGGCCACGGTCGGTTTTTCGCCGCAATTGGTGGTACAAGGGCGGATGAAGGGGCGTCACGCAATTGTTACGCAGGATTATATGGAGAGGGGACACCTGATGACGAAAAAAATGATCGCCGTGTTCGCAGCCGCAGCGCTTGTCGCGGCTTGCTCGACCGACCCCTTCACGGGCGAGCAGAAGGTTTCCAACACGGCGGGCGGCGCCGCGATCGGCGCAGGCCTCGGCGCACTTGCCGGCATGGCGGTTGGCGGATCGAGGAACGCGCAGCGCAATGCCGTGCTGATCGGCGCGGGCGTCGGAGCCCTGACCGGCGGCGCCATCGGCGCGACCATGGACAGGAACGAGGCGGATTTGCGCCGTCAGTTGCAGGGAACCGGCGTGAGCGTTACGCGCGTGGGCGATCAGGTCGTTCTCAATATGCCCTCGGACATCACCTTCGATATCGACAGGGATGCTATCAAGCCGGGCTTCAGGCAGACGCTGAACTCGGTGGCGATCGTCCTCAACCGGTACCAGCAGACGGTGGTGGACGTATTCGGCCATACGGACTCGACCGGGAGCGATGCCCACAACAACGATCTGTCGCAGCGCCGCGCTCTGTCGGTGGCCAACTATCTCAGCCAGCAGGGTGTCGATTCTCGCCGCTTCGCGGTCACCGGCTTCGGCTCCAGCAGGCCGATCGCGACCAACGGCACCGCCGAAGGGCGCGCGCTTAACCGCCGTGTCGAGATCCAGCTGTCGCCGCTCACCTGAAGAGAGAGGCGCACGGCACGGCAAAACGGCCCCGCGCGGGGCCGTTTTCATATCCGGGTGCCAGAAATTCAGACTTTGGCGGCGATCTTCATGAAGGCAGGCATGTCGTCGCCGAAGCCGACCGTGCCGTCGTGGATGTCGTCGTCACGGCGGTGATGGCGCTTGTCGTCGCGGCGGGGACGATCCGACGGCTTTGCGGGACGGTCGTTGCGCGGGCTCGCCTTCCGGGCACTGCGTTCCGCGTTCTCCGACTTGATCGCGTCCTTGCGCGCGCCGCGCTCCTCGGTGATATCGGCAGCCGGAGCGTCCGCGCTTTTTGTTGCGTGTTCGGCGGGCTTCGCCTCGGATGAATCGCGGCGATCGCGGCCACGCCTGCTCTTCTGCTCGCCCTCGTCCTTGCGACCCGCCCGACGCGGAGCGCCACGGCCGCGCCGGGGCGCCTCATCGTCGCTCTCGCTGGCCACCACGGTCGACAGGTCGCCGTCATGCCATTCGACTTTCAGCCCGGTCAGGCGCTCGATCGCCTCGAGATATTTGGTGTCCGAGCGCGTCACGATGGTGAAGGCCTTGCCGGACCGCCCGGCGCGGCCCGTGCGGCCGATGCGATGGACGTAGTCCTCGGCGTGAATCGGCACGTCGAAATTGAAGACATGGCTGACGTCGGGAATGTCGAGGCCGCGGGCGGCGACGTCGGATGCGACAAGCAGCTTCAGCTTGCCGGAGCGAAAATTCTCCAGCATCGCCATGCGCGCACGCTGGTCCATGTCGCCATGCAGGGCGCCGGCGTCGAACTCGTACTTCTGCAGCGATTTGTAGAGGTCGGAAACTTCGACCTTGCGGTTGCAGAAGATTATCGCGTTCTTGAGACTGTCGTCCTCGGCCTTGATCAGGTTGCGCAGCACCGCGCGCTTGTCCCACGGCTTGGTGCCGGACTTGACCAGGCGCTGAGTGATGTTGGCGCCGGTCGAAGCCGCGCGCGAAACCTCTACGCGCACCGGCGCATGGAGGAATTTTTCCGTCAGCTTGGT
>JALYWP010000182.1 GCA_030852655.1 Pseudomonadota bacterium
GATGCGCGAGTGCCGAAAGCACCATGCCGGCGAACAATATCTGGCCGATGACGAAGGAGGCGGGGCCAAGCTCACGCATCAGAAGCGCCGGGTCGCGCATATGGACCAGCCATGTCTGCATCCAGCCCTTGAACCAGCGCGTGCGCTGCGGCAGCCACGTCGCATAGGTGTCGGGCCCGCTCTCGTAGGTCGGGCAGGCGATGGTCTCGGTGCGGTAGCCGAAGCGGGCGAGACGCATGCCGAGATCGGCGTCCTCGGTGACATTGTAGGGGTCCCAGCCGCCGACCTCCTCCAGTGCAGCACGGCGGAAATGGTTGGACGTGCCGCCAAGCGGCACGAGCAGCCGCCTGGCCGACAGCCAAGGCAACATGCCGCGAAACAGCGCCGCATATTCGAAGGCGAACATCCGCTCGACGATGCCGACCCCGCGGGCGGTGATCTCAAGCGGCGCCTGGATGCAGGCGACATCGGACGGCGTCTCCTGGAATTTCTGCCAGGCCCGGACGATCTGCATCGGGTGCGGGTGATCTTCGGCGTCGTAGAGCGCGACGAACGCGCCGCTGGTCAGCGGCAGGGCGTAGGCCAGCGCCTTGGGCTTGGTGCGCGGTCCGAACACCGGCACCTCGATCACTTCGATGTTTCGCGGCAGCGCCAGGTCGCGGATTGCACCGAGCGTTGCATGGTCGTCCGCCTCGCAGACGAGCTTGATCTCGAGCTTGCTCTTGGGCCAGTCGATCCTTTCCAGCGCAGCGACGAGTTCCGGTACCAACTCGGCCTCGCGATAGAGCGCCACCAGCACCGAATAGACCGGCAGGTCGGCGGGCAGCACGGAAGGCGCCCTCGGTGCGCGCTGCCGCCCCGCCGACACGACCGCCGCGAAGCGCAAGCCGATGCAGGCAAGGAAGAAGGACGAGAACAGGAAATGCAACGTGACCCAGGTGCCGCCCGGCGCGACCCAGGCCATCGCCGGAAACGCGACCAGCAGCGCGCCGACGATCAACCCCTGCCTGGCATTGGCGACGATGCGCGCCGACATGTCGGGGAAGCGGTCGAAGAGGTCCGACACGCTTCGGGCAGCCAGCCGGCGCCTGACGCGCGAAAGGAGTGCGGCGCGCAGTTGTCCCGGCGCGACGAACTTCAGGCGGCCGACGATCCTCGGGTGTCGCGCAAGCAGCCGGTGCAATTGGCTGGGCGAGGTGCGGCTCGGCACGATCAGATAGCTGGTCGCGCCGTCCTTCTCGGCAAGCCTGAGCGGCATGTGCCAGGCACTACTGCGCAGGAAGGCGATGGCAGCGTCGTCGGATATGATCAGCCGATCCGGATCGACCGGGCCGGCGTGGCCGACGCCTACCTCGTCGGCCAGCAAACGGTGGAATTCGTCCTCGTCGACGAGACCCGACGCGAGGAGCTCGGTCTGGAAATCGGTACCGTTCCTGCTGGCCAGCGCCGCCAGATAGGCGGCGTCGCCAGGCGGAAGGGATAGCCGCTGCAAGAGCGGCAGCCAGTCGCCGAGTTCGGGAAAAAGATGGAGAATGAAAAGGAAGCTGTCGCCAGGCGCATGCTCTTGCGAAGCAGCGCTCCCCTCGAATGGCTTCTCCCTGAGAGCTGCCGCGTTGTCCCGGTGCGGCAGCTCACCAAACAGCATTGCGCTTCATTGCCGATCCCCCCGATCAGCTCATCGCATGACAGCTTCCTAGCTGGCTGATTTCAGCTTAGCGCAAATGTATCCCTAGTCAAATCCGCATAAATACTTGCAATTAAGCTAATATATCGGTCGGCGCCGGCGGGTTGTTCAGGCGACACGGCGCGCGATCCTGGCTAGGCGGCGAAGCGTTGCGTCGTCCTGCAACGCCTCGTGGAACAGCGAAATCTCCTCGTCGATGCGGCCGACGAGACGCCTGCCGTCGCCGCGAAGCAGCCCGCGCGTCTGGCGCAGGGCCTGGACCGGCTTCCGGGCGAGCTGGCGCGCCCGCGAATGCGTCCACTCTTCCGGATCGGCGGCTGCGTTTCCCGAGGCGATCTCGGCGACGAGCCCGAGATTCATGGCCTCGGCCGCCGTCAACGTGTCGCCCAGGCAGAAGAAACGAAACGCTGCGGCGTAGCCGAGCCGCTCCGGCGCCAGGATGCTGGTCGCCGCATCGGGCACGAGGCCGAGATCGACGAAGGGCACGCGAAAGGTGCTGTGGCCGGACGCGATCACCATGTCGCAATGGAACAGGATGGTGCAGCCGACGCCGACGGCGTCGCCGTCGACGCAGGCAAGCAGCGGCTTGGGAAAGGTCGCCAGCGCCCTGAACATGCCGGTGACGGCCTCGATCAGCGGCGGGTGCCCGGCCGCATCGAGGAACTCGGACAGGTCGCCGCCGAGGCAGAAGCATCCGTCGAGGCCGCGCAGCACCACGACGCGAACCTGCTCGTCGTCGGCCGCTGCCCCAAGTGTGGCGGTCAGCCTTTCATAGGCGCCGCGGTCGAGCAGCGGGCGGCCGTCCTCGGCGACGACGGTGACCGTCAGTACGTGATTGCGGAATTCCGTCTGCGGGCGGATATCCTTAACCGGCTCGCCTTCATCGGCCCTGATCTTCGGCGCTATGTTCATGAGGCCTGCCGCTGGCCGAGTATGTCGGGATAGCCGCGCGAGAGCACGGGAGCGTGATGGGCCCGCCTTGAACGGACAACTTCCAGCGTGCGCTCGTTGAAGGTCAGCACCGTCGCCACGACCTGCTGGCGACCGTAGGTGCGTTGATAACCGAGCGGCCGCGCCAGGAAATGCAGCTGCAGCGCACGCAGCACCCACATCGGCTCGAACTCGATGATGACCTGGTTCACGCCGAGCGGCAGGCCCCATTCGACGAAGCCGGCAATCAGCTCGGTGCCGACCGTGGACACGCCGCGACGACCGTCGCGGAAGCCCGGCGCAACCGCATAGCGGGTAAGCTCGTAGACGTTCGGTCCGGAAGGCGGCTCGTCCACATAGAGGTCGGTCAGAACCTCGGTCAGGAGATGCGGGCGCGTTGTCGGCAGCATGCGCTGGTAGCCGGCAAGCTCGCCATTGCGGATGACGATATGGTGCACCGCCTCGTCGTGATCGAACTGGTCGATCTCCAGCCCGTCCTCCCGGTGCAGGTCGCCCCAGCCCATCTCCTCGACGAAAATCCGGTGGCGAAGCCGGTGCACCGCCTCCCACAGATCCGGCCTCTGCATCAATTCTTCGGTGGTAAGCGCGTAAAGCACGAATGTCTCCTTGATGACTCAAGGCAGACTAGGAAGGCGTTCCTTATGGAGAATTACGCGATCGTCTAGGAATGTAACGATCTCCGACTATTTCGCTGGATTCAAATATATCCGCGCCGGATCGCCTCCGCGACCGCCTGGACACGGTTAACCGCGCCCAGCTTGAACTTGGCGTTGAGCAGATGCTTTTCCGACGTATGCTCGGAAATCCCGAGAATCTGGGAAATCTCCCATTCGGACTTGCCGGCGGCAGCCCATTGCAGGCACTCGCGCTCGCGCGGCGTAAGCTCGATCGGCTCGATGGTGCGCTCCGAACCGGATGAGAGCTGCATGGCGCGCCCGATCGCATAGGTCGCGACCAGCGAGATCATGCCGAATTCGAGGCCGGACATCTCGATCTGCTCGCCACCCAGCGACACCATGACGATCTGGCCATCGAGCGTGACGAGCGGAAAGGCAAGGCCGTCCTTGAGCTTGAACTCGCCGGCATCGCCCATGACGGACTCGCCGTCCCGGTCGATCCTGATCTCGTCGGTGGCGTCGCGCCACTGAAACGGCGCCTGCAACTGCTTCATGCGGGTGACGACCGGGTCATGGTCGACATAGTTGCGGGCCACGTAGCGTTCCAGCCATTCGACCGGCCAGTCGCACAGGAGTACGTGATCCTTCTGCCGGCGCCGCGGCGTTCCCGGCTGCGGCACGGTGCCAGCCATCAGCGCCGTCAGGCCGAAGGCCGACGTGACGCCAAGCAGCTTTTCACACACCGCGCTCGGCGTGTCAGCCTGCTGAAGTTCGCCGATGTAGCTCAGCGTTCGATCGAAGTGACCCATTGCAACACCCACCCATGTTGCTGAACATGTTCAGTACCGCGACTGCCCGACCGCCCCGCACCATTAACCGTGAATTGCAGCATAACACAACCGGTTGCTTCGCGGTAGAAACTTGCTGGTCCAGTCACATGGTCCGTATCGCACAGAAATCCTATATTGGGCACCGCGAACGAAAATTTATTGTGAAAGCGCGTGTTTCATAGGAAAAGCGCTTTCCGGTCGATCCGATCCCACTGCCAATCGGGAGCACACGGGCGGCCCCTGGCGCAATCGGTATGCACATGAAATTTCGAAAGACAGTCATGGCCTTCGCCGCGGCGGCGTTCCTCGCAAGTGCGGCGGGGGCCGTCGAGCAGCCGGCCGCTCCGATGTTCTGGGACGTCAAGGAGCGGCTGCCCAAGCCCGACCTCAGCGCATTGACGCGTCTGCGATTCCTGACGACGACCGACTTTCCGCCGTTCAACTATCTCGATCGCGACGGCCGGCTTTCGGGCTTCCATGTCGATCTCGTGCGCTCCATCTGCACCGAGCTTGGCATTGCCGACAAGTGCCAGATCCAGGCAATGCCGTGGGCGCAACTCGAAGACGCGCTTGAACAGGGCCGCGGCGAAGCCATCATCGCCGGCCTCGCGATCACCGAGGACGCACGCGCCAAATACGCCTTCTCACGTCCTTACCTGCAGTTCCCTGCCCGCTTCATGATGCAGAAGACGAGCGCCGTCACCGAACCGATCTACAGGAAAATCGAGGGCGAACGCATCGGGGTCATCGCGGGCTCCGGTCACGAGCGCATGCTGCGCGACTATTTTCCCGGTGCGAAGGTCGTCACCTATACCCGCCAGGAATGGCTCTACGCCGACCTCAAGGCCCGCAAGATCGCCGGCGCATTCGGCGACGGAATGCGGTTTGCCTTCTGGCTCGCCGGCACCGAAGCGAGCGGCTGCTGCCGCTTCGTCGGCGGGCCGTATCTGGCGCCGGAATATCTCGGGGTCGGCCTCGCGCTCGCCACCAGGCTAGACGACCCGGCGCTGGCAGCGGCTTTCGACTACGCGCTCCAGCAGATCGCCGTGAACGGCCGCTTTTCGGAACTGTATCTGCGTTATTTTCCGGTGAGCTTCTTCTGACCGCGCCCAGCCGAATCTGGTTTATCGGCGAGGAGTTCGCAGGCGCCTACGCCTGTTCCCACTCCAGATACTCCTTCATCAGCCCCTCATAGGCGTCCATCGGCGGCAGCGTCTCGTAACTGTGCACCGCCGCGGTTTTCGCCCAGGGCAGCCTCTCGCTGGTCCACGTCTCCATGAAGGGCGCCGTCCAGCTTGCGTCGTCAAGCATGGTCGACCGCAAATTGACGAACCAGTCGGCGCCTTCCGGCCGCGTGAACATCCAGCTCATGCAATATCCGCAGAAATAGTGCCGTGACGCGCCGTGTAGCCCGCCGATGACCGGCTCGCCCGCCGTCACCTCGAAGCCGTTGGCGGGGATCGCCGCGCTCAGCGAGAACGCGCTCGAACTCATGCGCTGGCAGCCCTTGCAGTGGCAGGCCATGGTGACCAGCGGCCGCTTCGTCACCTTCAGGCGCACGCGCCCGCAGCGGCAGCCGCCTTCTTTTACGATGTCGTTCATAGAAAACTCCACTATAGCACCTTCGAGTACCGGCAAGGCCCCAGCCTGCCGTCATTCCGGGATCGCGAAGCGAGACCCGGAATCCAGCGCGGCGGCGGTGCAGAACGTAGTGCTCCTTCTTCTTATCCTTCAAACCTTGCGGCCGCACTCGCCCTTCGTCATTCCGGGATCGCGAAGCGAGACCCAGGATCCAGAGCGCTGACCTTGTTCCAGCCGTCTGGAACTTTGGAGCCGTTTGGCGCATCCTGCAATGTCGGTCACTGGATTCTGGGTTCCGCTTCGCGGCCCCGGAATGACGGACGGAAGTCCCCCTCAGTTCAACACGCGCGGCTTGCCCGGCAGGTCGAGGGAGAATGCCGGGATGTCGATGTCGAACAACTCGCCCTTGGCGTTCTCCATCGTGTAACGTCCGACCATGATCCCGGACGGTGTCGAAAGCGGGCAGCCCGACGTGTATTGGTAGCTGTCGCCGGGATCGAGTTCGGGCTGGTCGCCGACCACGCCCGGCCCGCGCACTTCCTCTATGCGTCCGGCTCCGTCGGTGATGTGCCAGTAGCGCGACAACAGCTTCACCGGCTCGTCCGACTGGTTGTCGATGGTGATGCGGTAGGCCCAGACGTAGCGGTTCTCGGACGGGTCCGAGCGGTCATCGAGGTAGAAGGGCACGACACTGACAGTGATGTCGCGCGTCACGGCGCTGTACATGAATCAGATTCCCGTCATCGCTGCTGCAGCCTTCCGATTCATCGGCAGGGCGTCAACCTCCATAGCGCCGCCTGTCCGGCGGCGCGAAAACAATTTCCGTTACTTTGGTTCAAGACTTATCGGCGGGATTGTGATCTTTTTCCCGGCTGTGCGTTGCCGTCTCGGATAGAATTGACCGATGATGACCCAGGATGAGTTTCGGGCAATGGCGCTGACCTTCCCGGAGGCCGCGGAACGAGGCCATTTCGACGTTGCGGACTTCCGTGTGCGCAACAGGATATTCGCGACGCTGCGTGCCGCTGACGGCCGCGCGGTGCTGAAGCTCTCGCCCGACGAGCAGCAACTCGTCATGGCGACTTCGCCTCGTATGTTCGAGCCGGTCAACGGTTCCTGGGGTCTCAAGGGCTGGACGCGTGTCGTGCTCGACCGTGCCGATCCGGAGACCGTCCGCCACGCCATGGGCATGGCCTGGCGTTCGCATCGGGATCAGCTGGGTCGATGAACACCCATTACAAAAGCTAGACTGGTGGTCGCGACCCTCCCGTCTTCCCGAGTAACTCAAGAGGCCAGATCGGAAACGAGGCGTGGCGACGATGGAGTGCGCCAACTGGACGACGACCTTCTCCCCACTGCCGGGGGCGCAGATCGAAACAATGTCCGTCATTCCGGGGCCGCGCAGCGGAACCCGGAATCCAGAGTATCGTGGGTGAAGGAAGAGGATGTGGGGTCGAATGCCGCAGAATGGGACAATCCGGCCGCAGGCCGAGCCCGCGAGCGGGCTGCCGGTTCCGCTTACTCCCCCCGCTCCAGCGCCTCGCCGAGATCGGCGATCAGATCGTCGACGTCCTCCAGTCCCACCGACAGCCTCAGCGTGCCGCCGCCAATGCCGAGCTCGGCGCGGGCCTCGTCGGTCAGGTTCTTGTGCGTGGTGGTTGCCGGATGCGTGATCAGGCTCTTCGTATCGCCGAGATTGTTGGAGATTTTGATCACGTCGAGCGCGTTCTGGAAGCCGAAGGCCTTTGCCTTTCCGCCCGCGACGTCGAGGCAGATCAGCGTCGAACCGCCCTGCATCTGCTTTTTCACCGTGTCCGCCTGCGGATGATCGGCCCGGCCGGGATAGATCACGCGAGAAATTTCCGGCCTGCCGGCGAGGAAATCGGCGATCTTGCCGGCGCTCTCGGTTTGCTGGCGCACCCTGATCGGCAGCGTCTCCAGCCCCTTCAGCAGCGTCCATGCGTTGAAGGGCGAGAGGCTTGGACCGGTGTGGCGGAAATAGTCGTGCAGATGCTTGTCGATCCACTCCTTGTCGGAGAGCACGATGCCGCCCAGGCAGCGTCCCTGGCCGTCGATGTGCTTGGTCGCCGAATAGACGACGACATGCGCGCCGAGTTCGAGCGGCTTCTGCTGGAGCGGCGTTGCGAACACATTGTCCACCACCAGCCTCGCGCCGATCGAATTGGCCAGTGCGGCCACCGCCGCAATATCGATCACTTCGAGCGTCGGGTTGGTCGGGCTTTCGAGGAAGAAGAGCTTCGTGTTCGGGCGGATCGCCTTTTCCCAGTTGGCGATGTCGGTGGCGTCGACCAGCGTCGATTCGATGCCGTATTTCGCCGCCAGCGTCTCGATGATCCACCGGCAGGAGCCGAACAACGCCCGCGCCGCGACGATATGGTCGCCTGCCTTCAGGCTGCACAGGATGGCAGACGCCACGGCGGCCATTCCGGACGCCATTGCGCGGGCGTCCTCCGCGCCTTCCAGCGCGCACATGCGCTTCTCGAACATGTCGACCGTCGGATTGGCGTAGCGCGAATAGATGAAACCGGGCTCCTCGCCCTTGAAGCGGGCCTCGGCCGCCTCGGCGGTTTCATAGACATAGCCCTGTGTCAGGTAGATCGCTTCCGACGTCTCGCCATGCTGCGATCGAAGCGTGCCCGAATGGACGAGCTGGGTTGCGGGCTTCCAGTTTTGCTTCTTGGTCATTTCCTACCCCAAACAACAAAAAACCGGCCGCGAAAGTCGCAACCGGTCCATATGGCCCCTGGCGGCCCCACGGTCCTTTAGCGACTTGTTTAACGTGGCTGCAAGCCGACCGGCCAAATCACCACGGGATAAAAAGCCCTTTAGACCCGCAGCCGGCTTGCGTCAATTGCGCCGGTTGCTAAACCTCTGGGCCAACATGATCGGCTGGGCCGCTCCCGGGCCGGTCGTGCCGCATGGAGGCATGGGCATTGCGCCAGACAGGCATTCTTCCCGACACCGAGATCGCCGCGCTGTTCGACAGCGGCGCGCTCGCCGCGCCGCGTCCGCTCGACAAGGACCAGGTCCAGCCGGCCAGCCTCGATCTGAGGCTTGGCGGCAAAGCCTGGCGTGTGCGTGCGAGCTTCCTGCCCGGTCCGGACAGCAAGGTTTCCGACAAGCTCGACCGGCTGCGGTTGCACGAGATCGACCTCGCCGATGGCGCGGTTCTGGAGACGGGCTGCGTCTACATCGTGCCGCTGCTCGAAAGCCTGGACCTCCCGGGCCATGTCTCCGCCTCGGCCAACCCGAAAAGCTCGACCGGCCGCCTCGACATCTTCACCCGCGTCATGACCGATCGCGGTCGCGAGTTCGACAAGATCCCGGCCGGTTACTCGGGCCCGCTCTATCTCGAGGTCAGCCCGCGTACCTTCCCGATCGTCGTGCGCACCGGGTCGCGGCTGTCGCAGATACGCTTTCGCACCGGCAAGGCGCTGCTCTCGGAAGGCGAGCTCGAAATCCTGCACCGTGCCGAGACGCTGGTGGCCACCGATCCGCCCAACATCTCCGGCGGCGGCATCGCGCTGTCTATCGATCTCGGTGGCGAGAAGGGCGCTCTCATCGGCTACCGCGGCAAGCATCATACCGGGCTGGTTGATGTCGACAGGCGCGCGGCCCATGAGGTGCTCGACTTCTGGGAGCCGCTCTACAATCACGGCGCGCCGGAACTCGTGCTCGATCCCGACGAGTTCTACATCCTCGTCAGCCGCGAAGCGGTGCACGTCCCTCCGCTCTATGCCGCCGAGATGACGCCCTACGATCCGCTGGTCGGCGAATTCCGCGTCCACTATGCCGGCTTCTTCGATCCGGGTTTCGGCCATTCGCAGGCTGGCGGCACCGGCAGCCGCGCCGTGCTCGAGGTCCGGAGCCACGAGGTGCCATTCATCCTCGAACACGGCCAGATCGTCGGCCGGCTCGTCTACGAACACATGCTGAAGCGCCCCAAGGCGCTCTATGGCGTTGACCTCGGCTCGAACTATCAGGCGCAGGGCCTGAAGCTGTCGAAACACTTCAAGGCAGGGTGATCGGCAGGGCTGGAGCGGGTAGCGGGAATCGAACCCGCGCGTTCAGCTTGGGAAGCTGACAAGCTACCATTACATCATACCCGCAACAGGCGATTGACTATCATGGCCGGCGGCGGCTGCGCAATCGGGCAGCGCACGACAAACGCGTCATGTGATGCGGCCGGCCGGTCTCATGCCGCGCTGAGCTTTGCCAACGTCGCGTCGTCGACTTCGAAGTTGGCGTAGACGTTCTGCACGTCGTCGTCGTCGTCGAGCGTGGCGACGAGCTTCATCAGGGATTGCGCGCGCTCTTCGTCGACCGGAATGTAGTTCTGCGGCTTCCAGATCACCTTTACCGATTCGGCCTCGCCGAGCGAAGCTTCGAGAGCCTTGGAGACGTCGCCGAGGCTTTCGAAGGCGCAGAGGATCGTGTGGCCGTCCTCTCCCGACTGCACGTCGTCGGCTCCCGCCTCGATCGCCGCGTCCATCACCTTCTCGGCGTCACCCGCGGAAACCGGATAATATATCTCGCCGGCACGGTCCCACATGAAGGACACCGAGCCGGTTTCGCCGAGTGCTCCGCCTGCCTTGGTGAAGGCGGCGCGGACGTTGGATGCCGAGCGGTTGCGGTTGTCGGTCAGCACCTCGACGATGAGCGCGACGCCGCCGGGCCCGTAGCCTTCGTAGCGCACTTCCTCGTAGTTTTCGGCGTCACCGCCGGACGCCTTGTTGATCGCCCGCTGGATATTGTCCTTGGGCATGGATTCGGCCTTTGCGTTCTGGATCGCCAGCCGCAGCCGCGGGTTCATGTCCGGGTCGGGCATCCCCTGCTTGGCCGCGACCGTGATTTCGCGTGCCAGTTTTGAGAACATTTTCGACCGCATGGCGTCCTGGCGACCCTTGCGGTGCATGATGTTCTTGAACTGTGAATGGCCGGCCATGGACTCCCCATCGTCGTGGTGCGGTTTTTCAGGATGGGGCGCCTTATGCCAAGTGCGGAAAAAAGTCCAGCCGAAGCGACGGTTTCGATCAGCCG
>JALYWP010000200.1 GCA_030852655.1 Pseudomonadota bacterium
GCCGGGCGGCCGACGATGCTTCCCATCACCTCGTCGATACGGTCACGCGCACGCTCACACTCAGCCATTGTCCCGGCCAGGAAGAGCCTGCCGCTGGCGCCAATCATCTGGACGTCGACAAGCGTGATGCCGGGCGCCACCCGCTCCGCCTCGTTAGCCGCCACGGTAGCAAACAACGCCGGTTCCAGTTCGTAGACCAGCAACGACTTGCCAGGCAGAAGCATCGAGGCTTCGCGCGTGCGATTCAGGATGATGGCATGCTGGTCCGAGACGTCCCCTATGATGTCGGCATAGAGGGTGCGCGGCCTTAGTTGATCGGCGGCCTTGTGGCCGATGCCGTCAAGGATCGCCTTGCCGGCCTCCTCAAGTTGCGTGAGATCGGCGGAGTGGAGTTCCAGGATCCCATATTGACGCTCCGTGTAGAGCAGCCCCGGCTCCATGTCGGGCATCTTCTTGAGCGCAAGGTCGCAGATGCGGTGAATGGCAAGTGCGGGCGCAATCTCGATGATGAGCGAGTGTTCCCCCTGCATCGGCGGGTAGCCGCGCGCGCGGGTCGGCGTCGACATGTAGGCGGCGAACTGTCGGCCGAGATCCTTAACCAGCAGATAGACCCGTAATTCTGTCATGTTCGCTTCCGTCACACGTGGTTCTCCTCCCTCCTGTCCGGAGGGAGGTCACAGAAGTCGGAAGCCGCACCCCAGCGCCGGCGCACCTGCTCGGCACCGTCCTGATCAGGCGACACGATCGTGTCGCCGGGCGAGGCCTCATTTGCCGGTCGTGGTGGAGAAATACTTGCCAAGGTCCGGATGCGGACGAGGGATGACATGCACCGAGACAAGCGTGCCTACGCTGGATGCAGCTTCGGCACCCGCCTCGGTCGCCGCCTTCACCGCACCAACATCGCCGTTGACGATGACAGCGACGAGGCCATCACCCACCTGCTCGCGACCGACGACAACGACGTTTGCCGCCTTGACCATCGCGTCCGCGGCGGCGAGAGCCGCAACGAAGCCCTTGGTTTCGATCATTCCGATTGCATTCGACATGCTACTCTCCTGTTTGCAGATTGGTCATTTGGATTTCGGTTTGGGCGTCTCGTCGAGCGATCCGATTATCAGGGCGTCGATCGGTATCTTGCCGCCGCCAAGCCATGAGGCGGCGGTGGAACCTGTGACGATGAGCACGTCTTCACCATCGCCGCATCCGAGCACGTCGAAAGCGATCATGCGCCCTCCACCGACACTCTCCACCTCCAGAAAAGCCCCGGACGGGATGTGATCGATACGCTTCGTGGCCCAGTACCGGCCCACCACGCGACCTCGAATCATTGTTCGACCCTTTCGATGCTGATGTTGCGCAACCTGGCCTTGTCCCGGGCCAGAGGGGTGATGCTGACGCCGTCACCGAGTTGCAGGCGCGTGACGCCCTTCGGCAGCTTGGCGAGGACGGTTTCGGTTACGACGCCTTTGTCAATGCGATGGCGCGCACCGTCGAGAGCAGAGCCAGACGGGGAGGCGGAGTCTTGCTGCGCCAGCGAGAAAGGATGACGCCCGCTCATGATGGCAGCGCGCACGCCGGGATCTTCAGCGAGGACGAGGACCTGCCTTGCAAAGGCGACAAGATCCGCGTCGCTGGCGACCGTCACGGAGGTGGGCGCCGTGACGGCGGTCCGGCCTCCCTTCAGATGTCGAACCTCTTCCGCAATGACGTCGCGGATCAGGGTTCGGATCATGTCCTTGTCAAGCATGTGCACCGTCCTTCAGCGCACCGAGTGCGGCTTCGGCGCCCATGCGCACGTCCGACTCCTCGCCGGAGAGATATACGCGACCCGTGGCGCCGAACATCCGGTAGTCGATGACCTTGATGTCGGCGTTCTTCTCCGCCTCGTTGGTAGCGAGGATAGCGTAGGACGCAGGCTGCATCTCGAGCACGAAGAGCGACTCGCCCGGCAGGATCATCGAGCCCGACTTGTTGCGGTTGATGAGAAAGGCGTGGCCATTGTCGATGCGCGTGACGATCTTCGACGCCAGTATCTTCGGCGCAATGGCCTGATCGATGCGGGCGTCGAGCACCTCAAGCACAGCCCCCGCCGCGGATTTTACCGAAGAGGTAGAGCGCGAATGGAATTCGAGGTAGCCGAACTGCCGCTCCACCACGAGCATGCCGCCGCTGACATCGGCATGCTTGAGTGCCACGTCGGTCAGCGCCTCGATATCGAGGCCCGGCGCCACCTCTATGATCTGTGCCGCCATGTTGGTTCGCGGCAGACGCCCGCGCATGCCGCTTGCCATGTAGCACAGCGTCTGCGGCTGCAATTGGTCGATGAATATGAACGAGCGAAGTTCGGCCATGAATCAGGCCTTCTTCCCGGAGGCCAAGGCCCCACGAAGCTCTTCAAGAACCATCTTGCGGATTTCCTCGCGCATCAGCGCAAGTTCGCCGGCGCCTGCCGCTGCGTTCGAGGGCGCCTGATCACCCTTCTGCGGTGCGCCTTCCTGCAGGCGGCCAAGCGACATCGGCGCATCGAGGCCAAGCGCGAGAGCAGGTCCGGCGGCCCAGGCGTCGAGGCCTGAAAAGTCGCCGAACGCTTCGGCTGGGTCGTCATTGTAGGCGATCTTGGTCCAGTTGATGAGGTGCTGGGGACCGACATTCTCGCCGACCGAGGAAGAGCCGAAATAGCCTGTGCCGATCGTGAAGGCAGGAGCCAGGTGGGTGCCGTATCCAGCCGCGCCCATGCTGCAGGGCGCGTTGACCACGACGCGCAGCGCTTTCACGCCGGCGCCATAAGCAAGGATCGTCGCTGCATGGTGACTGTGGATAGCGGCCGAGTGACCGGCACCGGACAAGCGGATCAGCGCCATGGCCTGTTTGATACCGGCCTGGGCATGCGGCACGCGCAGGAAGCCGAGCACCGGGCAGAGTTTTTCCTTCGACAGCGGCTCGTCTATGCCGACGCGGTCGATTTCGGCGAGGATGATCTTGGTATGGGGCGGCAGGCGCAGGCCAATCCTGGCGCCGATCTCGACGGCAGATTTCCCCAGTACCTCGACATTGAAGCTGCCACGGCCGAACAGCAATTCGCGCAGGGCCGCCACTTCCTCCGGCTTGGCGACATGCGCGCCAGCCGAGCGCATCGACTGCAGCAGCCGGTCGGCAATGCTCTCGACTGCCAGCACTACGCTCTCATTGGTACAAAGTATCGAGTTATCGAAACCCTTCGACGCAACGATGCGCTTTGCCGCTTCGGCGACGTCGGCGCTTTCATCCACCAGAGCCGGGGCGTTTCCGGGACCGACGCCAATCGCCGGATTGCCGGAACTGTAGGCGGCGCGCACCATCGGCGTGCCGCCGGTCGCCAGGATCACGCCGACCCGTGGCGACTTCATCACATGCTCGATCAGCGGCAGGTTCGGGTGCTCGATCACCTGGATGATGCCAGCAGGCGCGCCCGCCTTTTCTGCTGCCTCGGCCATCAGCTTCGCGGCCCGCGCCGAGCAGGCTTTCGCCATCGGATGCGGCGAAATGATAATGGCGTTGCGCGTCACCAGCGCCATTAGAATCTTGTAGAAGACACTGCAGACCGGGTTGGTGGATGGCGTCAGTCCAAAGACCACGCCGGCCGGGCGCGGCAGTTCCACCATCTTCAGGTCGGATCTGATCCTGGCGGAGCAAAAGTCCTCGCGAGAGTAGAGTTCGAACAGCGCGCGCGACGTGAGCTCGTTCTTGATCTTCTTGTGCTCGGCAACGCCAAACCCGGTTTCGGCGACCGCAGCCTCAGCCAGTTCGCCGGCATGGGCATAGGCTGAATCGGCCGCGGCGCGGGCGATCTCTTCGACCTTTGCCCGATCAAAGCGTGCATAGGCCGCGGCTGCCCATTCGGCTGCCTGCAACATCAGGTCGGCTGCGCCGGTAGGGCGCTGGTCGCCGGCCAGGATTTCTTCGACTATTGCGGTCATCTCGAACTCTCTTCAGGCCGCGCGGGCATTGCCGCGCCCCCGCCCCATGCATTCGGCGTGGGCGAGACCGACGCTGCGTTCGACCCGCTCAAGCACCTCATGACAGACATCGGCCGTCATGAGCACGCCGGGTTTGAATTGCAGCACGCGCGGATCGAGCGTGGAAAAGATCGCCCAGACGCCGTTTTCGTACAGATGTCTCATCACCGGCTTGGCGCCCTCGGGAAAATCGAACTCGAGCCCCATGACGACGCCGCACTGTCTGATGCCGACAAAGAAGTCTGGATAGAGCTTCATGATCTCGTGCAGCCCGTTGCGGAACGTCTCCGAGATGTAGTTCACCATTGGCTTCACTGGCGGCCGCTGCAGTATCTCCAGCGTCTTCATGGCCACGAGACAGCCTAGTTCCGCGCCACCCATGGTCGACATGTGCGCAAAGCCGTCCTGGGTCAGCCAACCTGCATAGGGCTCGCGCACCACCACGCAGGCAATCGGATACATGCCGCCGGAAATGCCCTTGCCGGTGACGACCATGTCCGGGACGATGCCGTATCGCTGGTAGCCCCACATCTCGCCGCAACGCATCAGTCCGGTCTGAACCTCGTCCGCGACGTAGAGCGCGCCGTAGCGCTCACAGAGCTTCTTGACGTCCTGAAGATAACCCGGAAGCGGCATGGGAAAGCCGTATGTGGCGGGAATCGTCTCCATGATCAGCGCCGCGACATCATTGCCCTTCAGCGCGTCTTCCATCGCGGCCAGGTCGTTGAACGGCACATGGACGAAATCTTCGGGCTGGTCGGACAGAAAGATCTTCTTGAAACGGTCGGCACCGGTGGCCACCGCGAGCCCGGTGTGACCGTGATAGGCGTTGGCAATGGAGACAATCTTGCGCCGCTGGGTCGCGTGCCTTGCCGTTTTCAGGGCGATGTCGATGGCCTCCGCGCCACCCGAAGCATACATGGTGTACCGCAGGTCGCCGCCGCAGATCGCGGCCAGTTTTTCTGCCAATGCGGTGCGCGCCTGCGACGGAAAATGGTGGTTGCCCATGTCGAAGCGCTGCGTGCCCCGACTCAGTATCTCGATCAGTTCGGGATGGCGATGGCCGATATTGTAGGTGCCGCCGTTGAGATGCAGGTCGATCAGGCGTCTGCCATCCATGTCCCAGATGAAGTATCCCTCGCGCCGGTCGATCACCAGATCGACACCCATGTCCTGCCACGCCTGGGTCTTGCCCGGATTCCAGAACGTCTTCGACCTGGCGATGAATTCGCGCTTTTCCGGGCTCTGCGGCTTTGCGTCCGACATGTTCAGGCTCCAGATCTCCGGTTAGCCGTATTGGCTCAAATAGCGCTCGGCCAGTTCGCAGGTCCCGGTGCTGTAACCGGGGCCTTCCGTGCGCGCGAGTTCAGTCTCGCTGTGCGAGCCCATCCAGGCGAACAGCGTCATGCGGCGCATCAGGATGAAGGTCCACAGCTCGTCTTCGTCCTCCTTCGGAAGAACGCGCTGGCGGCGATAGCCTTCCTGCCAGGCCTCCATCAGGCCCGGCACGTCGGCACGGTCCTCGAAGAAACTGACCGCCGTTGCGGCGTCGTAGAGGAACCAGCCAAGGCCGCAATCGTCGAAGTCGATGACCCGGACGTCGCCTTCATGCACGAGCAGATTGGCAAGACGAAAGTCGGCGTGAATCAGGCCATAGCGATCATTCCCCTTGCCGAAGAGGCGCAACCGTCGCTCCATCAGATCGACCGCCCTTTGTAACAGGCGTGCCCGCTCGGGCGTGCAGTCCGGCCCCTCCCGCCACTGACCCCAGTTGGCGCTGGCGCCGAATGAGTGTTCGAAATCCCAGCAAAGCCGTTCGAAATAGGGGGGCCGCTGCCAGGTCCGGCTATGCGTATGGCAACGCGCCGTGACTTCGCCCAGTTGGCGGAACGGCGCCATCAGTTCGTCCTGCGCCGGCTCGGCGCCGTCGATGAATTCGAACAGCACGCAGTTATGGCCGGACGGAATCTGCGCGGTTTCGACAAACTGTATGTCTGCACCATCCATCCCCCGGATCGCCTGAGGGGTCTTGACGGCAGCCTCCGCTTGAAGCGCGCGCATCCATGCCAGCTCGCTTCGGATGCCGTCGGTGGTGTGATAGTCGCTGCGATGGATGCGAAGAATGACCGGTCGCCCTCCGCCCGCGGGCGTCACGCGATAGGTCCAGTTCTCGGAGTGGTTGATCAGCGTGGCGGCGGCGCCCTCGAGACCCCAGCGCGGCAATGCAGCCATGGCCAGTTCATCGATTGCACGCAACGATGTATCCTTGGCTGGCTCCATGCCCATGTGCTGTCGTTCTCCCTCGATGCAAAAAACCGGGCTTCTGCTTGCGGCCCGTTGCTGCACTGCCGCGCATAAACGGCATCCTCTGATCGTCACCCTAGGCCCGGCTCCGCCCTGCCGCTTGACCCGTGGAGCGGCGATCTTGACAACTGCATGGGGCTTGGGGCGCACGGACAGGGCCGCCGACGCGCGATTTTCTGCCCGGCGGTTCCGCTTGAAGCGGTGGCGGCAGACATGCAATCATTTCCCGGCATTCCTTGCCTGGATTGGATATCGGCAATGACGTTCGCTCTGCTGAACCCCAACTCGACGGTGGCGCCCGTGGGCGCGCCCGTCGTATTAGCAGCGGCGGCAACCGGCCTGGTCGACTTCATCGAAGCCCAAGGCGGCGACGTGGATTCCATCTTCGGCAACTCCGGCATCGCGCCGGACATGGCCGGTGCGCCAACGCTGAAGGTCAAGCTCTCGTCCTATTGCCGCCTCTTCGAGGAGGCCGCGCGACAGATCCGGTCCGGTCATTTCAGCGAGGGCAATTTCGGCCTCTGGTTCGGCCAGCAGTTCCAGCCACGCGATCTCGGCATGTGGGGCTATGCAGCGGTCTCGGCGCCGACACTCGGTCAGGCCCTCGACAATCTTGTGCGACTTTTCCACTTCCATCAGGAATCGTCGTGGATGCGGCTGGTCAAGAGCGACGGCGGCATGATGCGGCTGGAATACCAGATCTATTCCTCGGAAATCGTCGAGCGGCGTCAGGACGCGGAGTTGTCGCTTGGCATGTTCGCCAATGTAATCCGCGACTGCGGCGGGTCGAAATGGGCGCCCGTCGAAGTGCATTTCGAGCATGCCCGGCCGGAATTCTGGCGGGAGCACGAAGCGGCCTTTGACGCGCCGGTCTATTTCAGCCAGGCCACCAATGCCCTGGTGTTTCGACCGGAGCTTCTTGACAGGCCTATGCCGGGAAGGGATCTGCAGCTGATGAGCATGATGCAGACTTGTCTGGAATCGCTCGGTTCGCATCGAACCGGGGATGAGGGCCTGGTCGACCGTGTCAAGACCGCCATTCGGGTTGACCTGCCGAAGGGCTATCCGCGCATGGACAAGATTGCGCATGAGTTGCGGGTCACACCGGCGAGCATCCAGCGCGACCTCGCTGAAGAGGGCTTGACCTACAAGGATGCCGTCGAGAAGACCCGACAGAGCCTGGCCCAGATGTATCTCGACCAGCGCCAGCTTCCACTGACCGAGATCGCCCTGCTGCTCGGCTACTCCGAACTGTCAGCGTTTACGCGCGCCTTCACCCGCTGGACCGGCGTCAGCCCTCGCGCGTGGCGCAAGGACAGCGCCTGACGCCCGTGCGCCGCCGTACCTGAATAGTTCCACTACATCTGCGACAGTGCGTCCGATGATTCCGGCAGGATCTGGCCGCCATCGACGGTGATGGTCTGGCCGGTAATGTAACGGGCTTCCCTACTGGCGAGGAATAGCGCCGCATAGCCGATGTCCTCGACTTCACCGAGCATGCCGAGCGGGACCGATGCGGCCATGGTCTTCATGTATTCCGGGCCCAGATCCTTAAGACCCTCGGTGACGACGTTGCCTGGCAGGACCGCATTGACCGTGATGCCATACTTGGCCAGTTCCATGCAGGCGGTGCGCATGAATCCGAGTTGTCCGGCCTTCGATGCACCGTAATGGCTCCAGCCAGGAAAGGCGGTATTGGGCCCAGTGATCGAAGAAGTGATGACGACACGTCCCGCCCCGGATTTCTTGAGGTAGGGTACGCAGGCCTTTACCGACAGGAAGGTACCCTTGAGGTTGGTCGCCTGCACCTCGTCCCATTCCTCGGGGCTCATCTTCTCGATGGTTACTTGCGGGAACATGCCGGCATTGGCGCACAGGACATCAATCCCTCCGTAGCGCTCGTCCGCAGCCTTGGCCATGGCCGCCATGTCTTCCAGCTTGGTGACGTCGGCGGAGAAGCCGCTTGCCGCATAACCCAGATCGGTGAACTCCTTGGCGACGGCGTTGGCCGACGCAAGATCCCGCCCAACGATCATGACCTTGGCGCCATGCTTGGCGAACACCGTTGCGATGCCCTTGCCAATGCCCTTGCTGGCGCCCGTGACTACTACCGATTTCCCCTTCAGGGACTCTGCCAGCATCTTCAGTCCTCCCACTTCATGCTGCTAGTTCACGTCGACCTCCGCCGAGCGGCGACGAAGGATAATAATGATCAGGTAGCCGATCAGCATCAGCAGTGCTGCTCCGAAGGTGGAGGCGGTGCCGAGCACCGGCACGCCCGGCGTGTAGCCAGCAATCATCTTGGCGTAGAGATATTCCGGCAGCGTGGTGTCGGCGCCAGTCGTGTAGAGAGACAGCGGGAAATTTCCCCATGACAGCAGAAACGCGAACAGCGCGCCGGAGAATATCCCCGGGAAGAGCACCGGCAGCGTCACCTCGCGAAACACCTGCCAGCGGCTGGCGCCAAGATCGAAGGCCGCCTCCTCCAGCGCAGGGTCGAACGAATAGACCTGGATCGAGATCACAAGCGTGCAGACCGGAATGATCCAGACAAGGTGCGCGAAGACCGCGGTCTGCCACGACATGGTGAAGCCGAGCGCGTTGAAGTAGAGAAGCAGTGCCAACCCGAGCACGGTCTGCGGAAAGAAGATCGGCAACAGTACGAGCTTCTGGTAGACGGAACGACCTTTCCACTCGTAGCGCGCGAAGGCCAGGGCGCCGAACAGCGCTACGACGACGGCAACAGCCGTCACGCAGAGTGCGATCACCAGTGAGGTCCGGAAGAGCTGATGCACCTCAAGCGAATCGAACGTCTTCTGCCACCAGACGAAACCCCACTTGCTGATCGGGAAGCTGAAGTACCGGCTCGCCGTGCTGGAGGCGAGGAACAGGCTCAGAGCCGGCAGGTACATGAAGACGATCACCACCCCGGTCCAGGACCAGATCAGGGCGCGACGCATGCGATCTCCGGATCCGTTCATGCTCACTTCTTTCCTAGGATGGTGTCGAGGTCGAAGCGACGCAGCACTGCGAGAACCAAGGCGCCCACCACCAGCATGAGCAGCACGGAGAGGGCTGCGCCCAGTGGCCAGTTCTGCGCATAGGTAAAGGCGGTTTCGATGTCCTGAGTGATCGGAATGATGCGCTGGCCGCCGAGCACCTTGGCCTCGGCGATGGCGCCGACTGCCAGCACAAAGGTCAGCAGAAATCCTATCACAATGCCCGGCATAGCAAGCGGCAGATCAACTTCCTTGAACACCTGCCAGCGCGACGCGCCGAGATCGAACGCAGCGTCGCGGGTCTGTTGCGGCACCATCGAGACGCCGAGAACCATCGGGAAAAGCATGAAGGGCAGATAGACATAAACCATGCCCATCAGCGTCAGACCTGTCGTGAAAAGGATACTCTCGGGCTCGTAGCCGAACATCGATTTCAGCGAGCCGAGCAGCACGCCGTTCTTGATGAAAAACAATATCCATCCATAGATGCGGACATTCTCGGAGACGAAAAGCGGCAATGTGAAAAGCAGCGTGATGAACGTCGCGTATTTGCCGAATACCCGGGTCAGCCCGAAGGCGACGGGGTAGCAGACAACGGCCAGGATCAGCACCGTTGCAGCCGCAAGGCCGAGCGACCAGACGAACGGGATGTAGCTCGAGGAATTGAAGATTTCGGCGAAATTGCCAAGGCTCCAGTCCTGCCACAGGTCGAAGGTACGCGATGGAATGAAGCTGTACATAACGACCGTGACGAGCGGCGCGACGAATCCCAGCAACAGAAACAGCATCACCGGAATTGCGTGTCTCCCGCCGGGCCGGAGTATCTTTGCGAGCCTGTCCATCTCCGGCCCGTCAATCCGTGACCAGGATGCTGTCGCCGGCATCCCAGCCAATCAGAACCTTGTCGTCTCGACGGCCACCGAAGGCTTGCTGACGGAGCTTCTCGACGATGAAGACATGGTCGTGCACCCGCACCTGGTACTGCACCCGGGAGCCCAGGACATATTCGTTGTAGAGACGACCCTCCAAGCAATTATCCGCCTCGTCCACGCGAGACAGAAAGCGCAACGATTCGGGCCGGACCACCAGATAGCCGGCGCCGAAGCCGTCCGGAACAGGTGTGGTCTTGAGACTGGCGCCAAATTCCTTTGCCTTGACCTGCGCCTCGCCATCGGCCGTGACGCCGATGATATTCACGTCGCCGATGAATTCGGAGACGAACTTGGTGCGTGGCGCGGAATAGATTTCCTGCGGAGATCCCACCTGGATCAGCTTGCCGCCCCGCATGACACCGATACGGTCGCTCATGACCATTGCCTCTTCGAGGCTGTGGGTGATGTAGATGAAGGTCTTCCCTGTCTCCCGATGGATGTCCTTCAGCTCCTTCTCCAGCGTCTTCCGGAGCTTGTAGTCGATCGCCGAGAGCGGCTCGTCGAAGAACAGAATGTCAGGCTCGTAGGCGAGAGCACGGGCCAGCGCCACGCGTTGCCGCTCGCCGCCCGAGCATTTGGTGACGTTCTTGGAATAGTAGGACTCGGGTAGCCGCAACTGCGACATCAGCTCAAGCGCGCGGGCCTTGCGCGTTGCCGGATCGACGCCCTTCATCTTCAGAGAAAACTCGATGTTCTGGCCGACCGACCGATGCGGGAAAAGCGCCAGCGACTGGAACACCATGCAGGTCGGGCGCTTGTTGGCCGGAAGATCGTTGATGCGCTTGCCGCGCAGCAGGATGTCTCCGCTGCTTGGCGTCTCCATGCCCGTCAACATGCGCAGGAGGGTAGTCTTGCCGCTGCCGGACGGTCCGACGATAGTGAAGAATTCACCCTCGTCGAAATCGAGGTCTATTTCGTCCACCGCAGCCAGGGAGCCAAACGTCTTGGCCAGGCTGCGCAACTGCAAAATCGGTACGCCAGTCATGAATTACGGATCCGGTGACGGTGCGACACGGAAACTCGGAAGTCGCCCAGCCAGAATGCGGGCGACTTACGAGAACGGGTGAGAGGCTGCTCAGCCGCCCGATGTCTCGCGCTTAACTGCGGTCATGATGTCCAGCAGCTTGTCGTAGTCCGGCACGATGTCATATTCGGCCGAACGCGCCATCTCCTCTTCGAGGCTGTCCCACTGGATGACATCGAGCTCTTCCTTGGAGAACAGGTCGAAGCACGCGGAATTGCCCATCTGCGTGACCGGATTGAACGTTCCCTCGGCGAACGCCACCGTGTGTGACATTTCCGGCGACTGAACATATTCGAGGAAATCTTCCGCAAGCGGCGAAACGTCCGGATTGTTGACCACCGAGGTGATCTCGACCCACGAGATGCCGCCCTTGCCACCCTCGAACGGCCCACGCAAAGGCGTAATGGCGCGAATGTTCAGGTTGCCGTCCGCGCGAGCGGGCGAGCAGGAATAGGTTCCGCCGGTGAGGTAGAAATCGATCTCACCGGAAACCAGAGCCTGGTTCATGGTCGCAAGATCGCCCACCATCCGGGCTCCCTTGAAGACGCGCTTGGCAGCTTCGGTATATTTCGTCACTTCCTCGTCCGTGTGCTCGCGGAAAGGATCGAACCCGGCGATGCAGCAGAGGTCGAAGACGTTCCAGTCATCGGACGCCTGGACGCCATACTTCTTGTCGTTCGCGGCATCGTTCCACAAATCCCAACCTTGATCCTCGGCGCTAGCGCGGCTGATCTTGTCGGTGTTGACAACGAAGCTATAGGGGCCAAATCGCTGCGCGATGCCCAACAACTGATCGCCCGCATCGTCCATCGCCCATTTGTAGGGCGCTTTGAACGCCGGCAGCATCTTGTCGAAATAGGGCTCGAACCGCGCCTTGTCGATCGGCTTGACCAGCCCTTCGGGATACATGATTTTGCGTGCCCAGGGATTGTTGACGTTGATCAGATCCCAGATGTTGGTCTCGCCAGCACGCAGCCGGTTGATCATGGTCGGATCGTTCGTGAGAGACTCTGCCCGCACCGTTGCTCCCGTCGACGTCCGGAACGGGTCGAGTACGTCCGCCGAGTTGTAGCCCTCCCAGCACAGAATGTTGAGCTCCTTGGACCGGTCTGCCGATGCCGGAAGCATCCCGGCGATACTGCCCGCCGCCAGTCCACCCGCCATCAGGGCTGAGTTCTGTAGAAAATCGCGTCGAGTCTGGTTGAATTTGCTCATCGGTTCCACTCCGTTGGCGCGGCCCCGGAACCGTCTTCGTGCCCCATGGGTCGCAATGCTTTGACCAAGCTTCGCCGCATCACCGTCTGCGCTGGTGTTAGCGGTCGTCTGCCTTTGGATCGCTTGCTGTCGCGCAAGTCGTATTGTGCATTGACTTTACGTTATGGACGTAAGGGAACGTCCGCCAGCGGGTCTTGACATTAAGGCCTAAAAACTTGACAGACTCGCGTGGCCGCAGCGCACATTTCAAGGAGAGGGCCGCCTCTCCTGGTCGTTTCTTCTTTGCGCTTGAAGCTCAGAACCGGTATGTGAACAGCCCGCGTCTTTCATAAACCTTGGCGGCCTCCTCGACAAATACAGCCATGTGTTCTGCGCCAAAGCTGGCGCGCAGTGTCGTGGCGACCTGAAGCAGTTCGGACTTGGCCTTGGCGCGACCGGGGCGCAGCAATTCATAGACTTCGAGCAGGAAATCCTGCGGCACATCGACAAGTTCGGCAGCCCGTTCGAAATTGCGGGCCAGCGTCGGGCGCCCTGCGTCGCGAGAAACTTGCGCTTGATAGAGCAAGGCCTGGGGCGTGATGCGCAGATCCTCAAGCGTGATCTCGCCTGACTCTATGGCAGCGAGAGTGAGGTCGTCGAGCGCCCTGCCACTCGCCGTCTTGACCAGATCGGGACGCTTTTCCGCCAGCGGATAGTCGGAGATGCCTACCCGGCTTTCCGTATCTCTCATTGCACAGCCCCCAGATAGGTAACTTCGATCTCTTCCGGCTTGGCGCCATCCTCTGTCAGCCCCGTTTCGATGGCATAGATGAGCGCCACCTGGGCATGGTAGCGGGCGCCCAAAGCCATTCCTTCGGTCGGCACGACAACCGGATTGGGCATGTCGCCGGCAGCATAGGTCGCCGCGTTTTCACCCAGCGAGCGGTAGTGCGCGAGGGAAGTGATCGGTGCGTTCGAGAACAGTTCCAGATTGTGATGCGGCAGCCGTTCCGACTGGTGGATGACCGCCGTGCCCTTTGCCTGCAGGCCAATTCCGATGCCCGAACCGGCAAGACGGGCTGCCGACAAGCCAAGGAACGATGTGTCCGCCGTGTGGCGCATCCGTACGATCCTGACCATGCCACCCTTGGCCCGGATCCCGTCCGACAGAGCACGAAGCACGGCCGATAGCGGATGCCCGGCAAGCGTTTGGTAGAGCTTGACGCCGAAGGCCGGGCTGACGCCGATAACGATTTCGTTGGCCGGCCCCGATGCCGCAGCCACGCCCAATGTCTTGTATGCGATCCGGCGTGCCTCCTCGCCGGCAAAGGCTGCTTCCGTGCGCAGCACTTCTTCGCGCGTGAGCACGTCGCGAATGGCAGACAGTTCCTCGCGCCGCGCCACCGAAAGACGGTAGCCAGTCCCGGGACCCATATAATCATTGGGATCGTTCACCGCGCTGACAACACGCCCGTCGCGCACCACTGCCGCCGTCTGGAGATAGTCGCCCGATACCCGCAGGCGAACGACATTGAGGAGATTCTGTGCTTCCTCGTGAAATCCGCGCGCTGCAAGCGCCTTGATGACATCAAGAACGTTGATGCCTCGATCCTTGATGCCATCACTGATCCGAGCCACGTCGCGCGGCAGATAGCTGTTCGTCTCGTTCGACCCCGACGCAACCGCAACGCTTCGCTTCATGGCACTCGTCGGGTCGCCCAGTTCAAGCTCGGTCAGGACGGCTGCGAGAACATCGATGGCGCGTCGCCTGAGATCGAGTGCGGTCGCCTCTTCGACCGAGGTCAGCCCGCCATCGGCTTCGAAATCGCGTTGCAGAACCAGGAAGTCCTCCAACTCCTCACCGTTGAACGAAGAAGGATTGAAGGAATTGTCGTATTTTAGAATCGACCCCATGCCCGAACAGACCAGATCCGAGCCTGCGATCAGGAACGGCAGGATTTTTGCCCCGACACGGATTTCGGACTCCGAATGGCGGGCGTCGTTGCCGGTCGCGCACTCAAGGTCGAGCCAGACGGCGATGAGGTTCTCGGCCATTAGTTCGCGCACGCCGCCCGGCATGGAGGAGGCCAGAGGCGCACCGTCGATGCCACCATTTTGAGTTCCCTGCACGCCCATGGCGCGCTGCAGGCAGAGGCAGCGCGCCTCCAGATAGAGCAGCGATTTGGATTCGTGAAACCCCATCAGCAACTCGGAAGCGGCGCCCGAGGTACAGCGCATCTTGATGCCTCGGGAAGCATAGGCGGCGGCTAGGAAAGCCTTCGACCACGGCGTGTCGTCGCCATCGGTAAAGGCCTGTTCCGTGCCGTAAACCGACACGGTTTCAGCATAGGACGTGAACCCTGCCATACCGATCTGCAATTCCTCGGCCTCTTCGCTGGCGCACTGAAAAAGCGTACCCCAGCGACCGACGGAGGCTCCTACCGCGCAGGCCAGCGCATTCGACCATGCATTTCGCGCGACGCGCATCGTAGTCTCAATTTCATCGAACCCGAAAGCCACCGCAATGGCGGAATCCGCGGCAAGCTGCAGCGGATCGTCCTTGGCGTTAGTGACGTGTCCTTGGTTGCCGGGCGTCTTGCGGGTACGCATCTTGGAAAAGGCGAAAGCCAGTTCGATCGAGGAAAGCTGCGCCACGACCTCGGCCAGTTTGGCCGGGGTCAGGCCGTGCGCGAGACGCGTCAATTCGGTGCGCGGCACGGCTACGTCGACCAGCATGCGAGCGATATGTTCCGACGGGATTGCCATTGCCGTCTCGGCCAATTCGACATCGAGATGATGCTCGGCGACGAATGAGTCGATCATGTCGAAGTCGGCTGCGGCAGTACCATCCATCGAGATGACGCGACCCTTTTCGATCAACACGCCGGGAGCAGGGTCGCGGACACCTCTGAAAGCCGAAAAGCCATTCTCTGGATCCTCGACAGCGAACTTGTCCAATCGCAGAGGTCGCTCGTCCCAATCGACGAAACGCCGCCACCGGTTGGCGCCGCTGTCGGCATTGATCTTGCTGGGATCGGTCATTGCCATTCCTCCGTCAGGCTTTCTGACCGTCGGCTTTCGGTAACCGGCGTTCGTGCGGCCCGCCACCGTCAGGCACTCTCGACTCAACCTACAGACAGCCAATCCGCGCCGCTTGACCGAAAACGGGCCCGGCTTGACAGATCGTTGCATGTTGCCTTGCAGCATTCGGGGGTCACGTGGCATCCTTCAGCCTTGTCCTTCGGCGACGTATACCGAGGGTCTCAGGGGCCGATACTGTATGGCGCAAGTTCGACAGCTTGCAGTGAAAACGGATAGGCCCGTCGTTCTGATGGCCGCGGCGGCCGGGCTCATCAACTTTATCGGAACCCATGGCGGCGATGTCGATGCCGTGTTTGGTCGATGCGGCGTCGCACCTGAAATGAGCGCAGCACCGACGCTGCAACTGGCACTGGCTTCGTTCTGCGACCTGTTCGAGGAAGCAGCACGCGATACAGGCTGCGACAATTTCGGTCTTTGGTTCGGCCGGCAGTTTCAGCCGCGCGATCTTGGGATGTGGGGCTATGCGGCCCTGTCTTCGCCGACGCTGGGCTCGGCGCTGGAGAATTTGGTCGGCTTGTTTCGCTATCAGCAAAGCTCCTCGACCATGCGCATCGTGCAGGAGGATGCGCGCCGGGTACGGCTCGACTATCAGATCCACGCGCCGGCTATTGTCGCCCGCCGCCAGGATGCAGAGTTGTCGCTCGGTCAGTTTGTCAACCTCATCCGAGAATGCTGCGGCCGCTCCTGGTCTCCGGTGGAAATCCAGTTCGAGCATCCACGGCCCGAGGAATGGCGTCAGCACGAAATCGCCTTCGGCGCGCCCGTGTTCTTCGGCTGCCACAGCAATTCAATCGTGTTCGATCCCGCTCTGCTGGACCGGCCGATGCCAGGACGCGACCTCAAGCTACTGACGATGATGCAGACCTGTCTTGAGCTGCTCGGATCGCCGGAACGCGGCAAGTCCATGGTCGACAGGGTACGCGGAACCGTTCGCCAGCATCTTCCGGAGGGCACCCCGACGCTGGAAGAAGTCGCTTTCGCCCTGCATCTTGCGCCATCCGCTATCCGGCGGACCCTGGCTGACGAGGGCCTCGGCTTCAGAGAGGCCATCGACGTGATCCGCTTCGAACTGGCGCAGCATTATCTGGCGCAACGACATCTGCCGGTAAGCGAAATCGCGCTGCTGCTCGGCTATTCCGAACTCTCCGCCTTTTCCCGCGCGTTCACGCGCTGGGCCGGAATCTCTCCTCGAGGCTATCGCAGAAAATCTGCCGACTAGGGATGTGCCGGGCTCCGCTACGCCAAGAAATTCCACCGGCACACCCCAGAACGTGGTCGGATTGCATTGCTCGGGCGGCCTGACCGGATTCAGACGGATGCGAGAGGACTCTCACCCACCCGCGCGGCCATCGGCGGCGTGATCGTTACCCGTCACGCTATGTTCTTGAGATAAAGGGACAGCAGTTGCGTTTGTGATGAGATGCCGAGCTTTCGATAGATGTTTCTGCGGTGAACCTTGACGGTTCCGGTCGCAATCCCGAGCAGACGTCCGACAGCTTCCGAAGAGTGCCCCTGAAGCACCAGTTCGACGATGGCGGCTTCACGAAGGGTCAGGTGCAATCGGCGCCAGACGTCTTTGGGGCGCAATTGAGTAGCGACCAGATCGCAGTTTTCGCGCGACGTCACGTCCTCGAAGCGGAGCGAAAGTTCCGACCAGAACCTTTTCACCAGCGCGGCCACGAAGGGTTCGGCCTGCTTCAGGAGGCCGAACTGGCGCTCGGGGAAGGCTCGCGTGTCCGACTTGCGCATGAGCGAAAGGACGACCGTTACTCCATCGTCAGTCGGAACAAAGAAGCCGACTTCCTCGGCCAGCAGGGTCTGGGAATAGTAGGTCCGGTAATATTCACTCGAGAAAAAGCGATCCGGAGCCAGTTCCCGCATCCTGAATACGCCGGGCCGGCGCTCGCGCGCGGTGCGGTAGAACGGGTCTAACAAATATGGCCCGGCCTGATACAGCGTCACAAATATCCGATAGTCGTCCGGTCCGAAGGTCGAGTAGAGGTCTATCGGCCGCGCCTCGCCACGATATGCGAACACGACTATAAAGTCGAAGCGTGCAAGCGCCGACATAACGCTACCGAAGGCATCTCCGATCGTTCGGTCGTCCAGCGACTCTGCGCTTAGCAAGCTGGCGGCGGCGCCGAGCAACCGGCCGAGTTCCGAGCTGGTTCCAGTCATGCCATATACCTCGCTGGACACGTCATCCGTGAAAATACCCCTCTTGGGGTATATCCCACGCGGCTCCGCCTCCGGTAGACTCATGCCGATCACGGTGGCAGAGATTGCGGTAATGGGGCTGCGGCACAAGTGACCGGCGCTGGGACAAACGACGTCGAATTTCGATCGGTCAGCAAACGTTATGGCAGCGTACAGGCCGTCAGCGACGTCGACCTTGCGGTTCCCAAAGGTGCCTTCGTGGCGCTGCTTGGCCCCTCCGGCTGTGGCAAAACCACCTGCCTGCGGATGATCGGCGGCTTCGAACAGCCAAGCGACGGCACCGTGCTGATCGACAATCGGCCCATGAATGGGATTCCGCCCTATCGTCGCCCCGTCAACATGGTTTTCCAGCACTACGCGTTGTTTCCGCATCTGGACGTCCAGGCGAACGTATCCTACGGGCTTCGCCAGATGCGGCCGCGCATCGACCGGCGCGAGATTGCACGCCGCACGGCCGAAGCGCTCGAACTGGTGCGGCTTGGCGGTTTCTCGGCCCGTCGGACTGATGAAATGTCCGGTGGTCAGCAACAGCGTGTGGCGCTGGCCCGCGCCATCGTCAACCGCCCGTCGGTGCTGCTTCTCGATGAGCCTCTGGCCGCATTGGATCGCAAGCTGCGGACGGCCATGCAGATAGAACTGCAGAGCCTGCAGCGCGAACTCGGCATAACCTTCGTCCTGGTTACGCATGATCAGGAGGAGGCACTGTCGATGAGTGACCTCGTGTGCGTGATGAACGCCGGCAAGGTGATCCAGATGGCGCCGCCTCAGGAAGTCTACGATCGGCCGCGCACTCTGTTCGTTGCCGACTTCGTCGGCAAGACCAACCGTTTCTCCGGGACGGTCGAGGCAGGCGGCACGACCTTGCGCCTTGCCGACGGCCGCGCCCTGTCGATCGCCCAGCGAGCCCCAGGCAACGTGATCGCGGTGCTGCGCCCGGAAGCGATCCGCATCACCCGCGGCGGCGCGAGCGACGACATCGCCGGTACCATCACCCACCGCATCTTCCTCGGCAACGCCGTCGAATATGCGATTGCCACGGACGGTCTTGGCGAAATGCTTGTGATCGCCGACCGCGGCACCGCAGCCGACCCAGCGGGGCCGGGCGATCGCGTGTCGCTTCGCTTCGAGCCGGAAAGCCTGCTGGTGTTTTCGACGTGAAACCACCGTCATCCAAGAAGAAAAGGGGAACGTGCATGACAACCAACAAGCCTATTACCGCAGCCGAATTGACCGCCGAGTTCATGCGTCTCAAGCGAGGCTCGGTGACGCGGCGTCATTTCCTCGGTGTAACCGGTCTCGGGATGGCGGCTGCCGTCATGGGCCGCTCGGGGGCGTTCTCGCTGGACGCCCACGCGCAGGATCTCGGCACCCAGATGTCGCTCGCAACCTGGCCGAATTACCATGATCCGGCGACATTCGAGGCCTTTACTGCAAAGACCGGCGTCGCAGTCGCGGTAAACGTGTTCGGGTCCAACGAAGAGATGCTCGCGAAACTACAGGCGGGCGGAACCGGATGGGATCTGTTCGTGCCGACCAACTACACGATCTCCACCTATGCCAAGCTCGGGCTGATCGATCCGCTCGATCTCGCCAGGCTGCCCAACTACGATCCGGCGACGCAGAACGGCCGCTTCACCAACGAGGGCGTGATCGACGGCAATACGTATGCAGCGCCCAAGAACTGGGGGACGACCGGCATTGGCTTCAACACGGGCAAGCTGAAATCTCCGGTCACGAGCTGGAAGGACTTCTTCGAGATCGCCCAGAACGAAGCCGATGGCCGCGCCATGGTCCATGATTACCAGCTTACCACCATCGGCAACGCGCTGGTCGCTCTCGGCCATTCGTTCAATTCGGTGGATCCGGCCGAACTTGCCAAGGCCGAAGAGTTGCTGATCAAGGTGAAGCCGCATCTCTACGCCATCAACAGCGACTACCAGCCGGCGATGAGGGCGACAGACGCGTGGCTGACCATGTGCTGGACCAGCGACGGAGCGCAGCTCAACCGCGACATGCCCGAGATAGCATTCACGCTCGGAACGGATGGCGGCGAGATATGGTCGGATTTCTACGCTATACCGACAAGCGCCCAGAACAAGGCGGCGGGCTATGCGCTGCTCGACTTCCTGATGACGCCGGAGAACGCGGTAAAGGAGCATATCGCAAATGGCGCACCCACCACCGACAGTCGAGTGCTCGCGCTGCTTCCTGCGGAAGTCACCGGCAACAAGATCGTCTATCCGGACGAGGCTGCCCTGACCCCGCTGGAGTTCGGTGCCGCGGTGACGCTGACTGACCCAGCGCGCGCCGAGGTCATGGCCCGCTTCAAGTCGGCCTGACCGCCCGATGGCAGCCGAAGACGAGAGGAGGCGCCGTTTCGTCACGGCGGCGCTGGCGGCGCCCGCCTCGTTGTGGCTGCTTGTGTTCCTCGTCCTGCCCTTCTTCGCCATGCTGGTCTTCGCCTTCGGACGGCGGGCGCCTGCGGGCGGCTACCAGCCAGACTTTACCTTCGAGCAGTTCCTCAATTTGCCGGCGCGCGCCGCCGCGTTCGCCAACACGCTGATGCTGGCGCCGGCGGGCGCGGTGCTGTGCCTGCTGGTCGCCTATCCCGTCGCCTACTACCTGGCGGTGCGGGCGAACCCGCGCCATCGGCTGGTGCTGGTTTCGCTCATCGTGGTGCCGTTCTGGACCAGCCTGCTGGTTCGCACCTATGCATGGATGTACATTCTCGGTTCGCGCGGACTGCCAAGCCTGCTGGAGATGGTCGGCGTGCCCGATATCCGCATCCTCAACACGCCCGGCGCGGTTCTGATCGGCATTGTCTACGGCTATTTGCCCCTGATGATCATGCCGATCTATGTATCGTTGGAGAAGCTCGATAGGCGACTCCTCGACGCGTCCGCCGATCTCGGCGCGCGGCCGGTTTCCACCTTCTTCGGCGTCACCCTGCCCCTCTCGATGCCGGGCGTCATGACCGGCATTGCGCTGGTGACGATCCTGCTGCTCGGCGAATATCTCATCCCGCAGCTTCTCGGCGGCGGCAAGGTGTTTTTCATAGGCAACGCGCTGGTCGACCTGTTTCTGCAATCGCGCAACTGGCCTTTCGGCTCGGCGATCGCCGTGACGCTGGTCCTGGTCGTAGTGGTCGTCCTCGCCATCGCAATGCGGATCGCCTGGCGCTTCGCCGGCACCAGACGAGTCGACCTGATCTGATGCGCACGCTGGTCTTCGCCGTCTATCTCTTTCTCTATACTCCGATCGCGCTGGTCGTGCTGTTCTCATTCAACGCCGGCCGCAACGCGAGCGAGTTCGTCGGCTTCTCCGTCGAGTGGTACGGCAAGGCCTTCTCCAACACATTCCTCGTGCAGGCGCTGCAGAACAGCCTGATCATCGCCTTCACCAGTGCGGCGCTGGCCGCCGTTTTCGGCACCATGGCGGCTCTTGCCATCGAACGCATGGGCGCTCGCATGCGGCTGGTCTTCGACGGCCTGTTCGCGGCGGCAATCGTCGTGCCGGGCGTCGTCATCGGCATCGCCACGCTGGTCGCCCTATCCACCGTGTTTTCCGTTGTCAATCCGGCAATTGCCGGCCTCTGGCCCGGCGAGGACGCGCCGCGATTCGGCCTTGGCTATGCCTCGATCATCGCCGCGCACGGGCTGTTCTCCATGGCCGTCGTCACCATGATTGTCAGGGCGCGCATCGCCAGCCTCGGTCGCGATATCGTAGAGGCCTCGAGCGACCTGTACGCCACTCCGCTCGGCACATTCCGGCAGGTCGTGCTGCCGCAAATCATGCCATCGGTCCTGGCAGGCTTCCTGCTCGCCTTCACCTTTTCGTTCGACGATTTCATCATCGCTTTCTTCGTCGCCGGCTCCAACACGACCCTGCCAATCTACGTGTTCGCTTCGATCCGGCGCGGCGTCACGCCAGAGGTCAACGCCATTGCCACAACGGTGCTCGTTGCGTCGCTTGTGCTCATCGTCGCGGCACGCCTCCTCGTGCGTGAAAGAACCAAGAGTGTTCGGGAGGACTAGATGATATTGAAGGATCGTGTCGCGCTGATAACCGGCGCCGGCTCGGGCATAGGTCTGGCCGGGGCCGCGCTGATGGCGCGCGAGGGCGCCCATATCGTGATCCTCGATCGCGACGCGGCGGCAGGCTTTGCCGCGGCACGATCAATCCAGGCCCAGGGGCACCATGCCGAGTCGCATGCAATCGACGTCACCGACGACGAGGCGCTTTCAAGTGCGGTTACGAATGTCCTGGCCAGGCTGGGAAGAATCGACATCCTCCACAACCACGCCGGGGCGCAGGTACCAGGTGATCTCGAGTCCGTGGATCCCTCCGGCTTCGATCTGTCCTGGAGCCTGAACGTTCGCGCCCACTTCATGGCAGCGCGTCTGGTCGTGCCGGCGATGAAGGCCGCCAGAAAAGGCGTCATCCTGAACACTTCTTCGAGTTCCGGTGTACTCTACGATCGCGAGATGATCGCCTACACCACCACCAAGCATGCGGTCATCGCAATGACGCGTCAGATGGCAGGGGACTATGCCCGTTTTGGCATTCGTGTGAACGCGCTTTGTCCAGGCTGGGTCGACACTCCTTTCAACAATCCCTTCATAGGACAGATGGGCGGGCGCGCGGCAATCGAGGCCTACATGCGCGAGAAAGTGCCGCTCGGGCGATGGGGCACAGTCGACGAGATCGCCGAAAGCATCCTGTTTCTGGTGTCCGATCGCTCATCCTACATGACCGGTCAGATCCTCGTAGCCGATGGCGGCGAGACGGTCGTCTGAACCGAAGCCGCGGCACAGCACAGGGCAAGTTCGGATTCCGACCCGTGTGATCTTCGTATGCGAGATTTGGCGAGCCGGAACGGCACGCGCGGACTATCGAAGAGGCGATCCAGGGCGAGTTGATTCCATTGAGTTGTTGAAGTCGAAGGCCTCACCGTGACTGGCTTGGGCTGGTTCAGCTGCCGCGGTCGGCAACGTGACCGCCAGGGCCGACATTGTGAGCGCCACCTACTCCTGAGGGAGACACCGGCAT
>JALYWP010000218.1 GCA_030852655.1 Pseudomonadota bacterium
GTTCTGATGCGGAAAGTACGTTCCGGCACCGTCATATCTGGACGGCGCCGGAACCCGGGCTTACTTGCGAGCCGCTTCCAGGGGTCCGAAATCCCAGTACTGCGCGACGTCGACCTCGCCCTCGGGCGCCTTGACCTGACCGGCGGCGGCCAGGAACTCGAGATCGTCGCCGACATCTTCGGGCACGCCGCCCGTCGTCGGATAGACGCCGCCTTCGGCGGCCTCGGTGTAGTAGGGCGTGATGTCGGCAGCAGCCTCTTCCGGGAGATCCGGCAGCAGGTCGTACTTGGTGCGAAGTTCGGCGACAATCCCCGGATTGGCGTTGATTTCCTCCCAGGTGCGCAGCAGTTCCTGGATGAACACCGCAACATCGGCTTCCCGTTCGTCGAGGAAGCTGGCATTGCCGTAGAGCGCCTCGTCGGTTGCGTTGACGCCATCGAGTTCGAGGCGCTTGAACTTGCCGTCGCCCTTCTCCTGGAGCATGCGGAAGGACGCCGCATCGACGATGCTGGCCTTGACCGTGCCCTGCAGCATCGCGCCGGCGCGCACTTCGGCGCCGGGCACATAGCTGATGTTGGAATATTTTATCCCATGCGTCTTTTCCATCAGGCGCATCAGCGCCTCGGTGCCCGAACCGCGGGAATGGACCGTGACCTCCTGGCCATCCAGATCGGCCCAGTCGTTATAGGCCTCGGTGTTGACGACGGGGAAGAACAGCAGCGTGCTCATCCGGTAGAACATGCGGATCGGCGCCGCGGAATTCTGGATGAAGGCGTAAGGTGCGCCGACGCCGACATCGGCCTGGCCGCCGACGACCGCCTGTGTGGCCACGTCTTCCGAGTTGAAGAACGTCATCTCCATCGGAATGCCGCGCTCTTTCGTGCGCTCCATGGCGATCAGCAGACCGAGGCTCTCGACGCTGGCGATGTCACCCATGGCGACGCGGATCGGCGCTTTGTCCTGCGCCACCGCCTGCGGCACGGTTGCGATCATCGTCGCGGCGACTGCAAGCGCGCCAGTGGCGAGCACAGTCCGTCTGGTCAGGTTGGTCATTGCTTAATTCCTCCCATTTTTGTAACCAATTTCTGATTGGTTAGACCCCTGTTGGGGATTGGTCAAGAAGAAACTTGCGCTTTGGTCTCATCAAGCCCATAAGAAAGCTGCGGTTGACGGAATTCCGCAATCCCTCTAACACCGTGTTTCGGCAATTGGCATTCGAATTGGTTAAAGCGATGGATGACGGCGGGAATGGCGGCCACGCCGCATTGGTCCAGCTGCAGGCCTATCTCGCCCAGATGGATCATTCGGGCGAGACGCGGCTGCCGTCGGAGCGCGAGTTGTGCGAAAGCCTCGGCGTGTCGCGCGGCGACCTGCGCAAGGCGCTGGCGGTGCTCGAGAAGGACGGCCGCATCTGGCGTCACGTCGGCAAGGGCACCTTCGTGGGCAGCGGCCCCGTCGAGGAGACGATCGGGATTTCCGAGATCGCCGGCAGTTCGAACCCCGCCGACGTGATGCGTGCGCGCCTTATCATCGAGCCGGAGATTTGCCGCGAGGCGGCGCTGCATGCGACCACGGCCGACATCGTCGCCATGCGGCAGTCGCTGGCGCAGACCCGGGAGGCTGCGACCTGGCGTCAATACGAGAACGCCGACAATCTGCTTCACCGGCAGATCGCGCAGGCGAGCCGCAACAATGTGCTGCTCGGCCTGTTCGACGTGCTGAACGCCGTCCGCCGCACCGTCGTCTGGGGACGGCTGCGCTCCGACGGCGCACGGCCGCCGGCCGATCACCACAGCTTCGCCGACCATGAGCGGATCGTCTCGGCGATCGCCGACCGCGACCTTGGCGGCGCCGCGGCTGCGATGCGGCTCCATCTGCAGCAGGTCGGCCGGCGCCTCATCCCGCTCAACGAAGCGGCCGAGTAGCCGGGCCACCCGCCGGGCGGAAGAAGTGCCGCCTGCAAGAGCACGTGCTGGTCAGCCCTTCAATGGCCGTCCGAAGATGGTTGCCAGGAATTCGTGCAGCCAGCGCTTGAGGTGCATGTCCCAGATCAGCCGTCCGCCGAGATGGTCGCGACCGGGCTGGGCCCCTGGCAGTTCGAAACGGTGCGCGCCATGCACCACCCACCGATGCATCATCAGTTGCGTCAGTTCGGCATGGAACTGGATGCCCCAGGCGTTGTCGCCATAGCGAAAAGCCTGGTTGGGATAGGCCTCCGCGGTGGCAAGCAGGGTGGCATCCCTGGGCAACGAAAATCCCTCGCTGTGGAACTGGTAGACCATCTCGGGCCATTGCATCAGGGCCTTGCCCTCTTCGGTCGCCTCCAGCGGATACCAGCCGATCTCGACCAGCCCTTCGCCATGGCCCTCGACCTTGCCGCCGAGATGGTTGACCAGCATCTGCGCACCCAGACAGATGCCGAGCAGGGGCCGGTTTTCGCCGAGCGGTACCTTCAGCCACTCGGTCTCGCGGCGGACGAAATCGTGCTCGTCATTGGCGCTCATGGGTCCGCCGAACACGACAGCGCCCGCATGGCGTTCCAGCGTTTCGGGCAAATCGTCGCCGAGCGGCGGGCGGCGTATGTCGAGGTCGAAGCCCGCCTCGATGAGCTGATGGCCGACGCGGCCGGCGCTCGACCGCTCCTGGTGCAGCACGACCAGCACCTTTTCCCTCGGCCGTTCGGATCGTGGCATCAGTCTTCCGTGGGCCGCCCGATGGCGTCCGGCGCCTCGGCCTGCGCCTTGCGGCGTTGCAGGATGCGGTCGCGCCGGTCGACCCCGATCAGTTCGGCGATGCGCCAGAGCGTATGGTCCTCGAGTTCGTGCAGCTCGCCGTCGGCAAAGACGATCTCCCACATCAGGCCGACGAACTCGATGCGCGCGGTCTCGTCGAGATGCCGCTTCAGCACGCTGGTGAAGGCGTAGAGATCGACGGCGTTGTCGTCCGCCTCGCCGCCGGCGGCCACCAGCCTGTCGAGCGCCTGACCGCTGAGGCCGTACGCCTCGGCGAGAATCTCCTTCATGCGCTCCCATTCGGCATCGTGGCGTACCCCGTCGGCGTCCATCACGTGGTACATCAGCGCTGCCGCCGCCACACGCGGATCGTCCGATCCGCCCGGTCTGCCCCTGCCCGTCTCGCCGGACGGCAGGTCCTTCAGGAAGGCGATAATGCGATCGAACATGCTGCTCCCAACCCGGACTCGCCTCAGAAGAGGCGGAACCGCCGCTCCGATTGTTCCTGCTCCGGTGACGGATCGACGCCGGGATCGTCGGGCAGTCGCGCCGGCACTTCAGCCTCGTCGGGCGCGGCCGCCTCGTCGGCGGCGTCGGTGTCCTCCTGTTCGACCGCTACATCGGTATCGATGATCTCGGCCGGTTCAGCCACGGCTTCCTCCGCCTCCGTAACCTCGGCCGCGACGGGCTCCGGCCGCGGCGGCGCCAGCGACGGATGCGCCAGTTCGTCGTCCTGCTCGATCAACTGGCCGAGCCGTTCGACCGGCACGCGCCATTCGAAAGCGTCGAGCTTGCCGGTGACCGGCGAAACCGGCGCCCAGCGTTCCGAGACGAAACCGTCGGCCACCCAGGCCGGATCTCGCGGCGCCCGCACCGCCTTGGCGAGATATTGCCGGACACGGCCCTGGTCGCCGGTTTCGGCTTCCTCGATGTCGGCCAAGATCAGATAGGCGCCCTCGCGCGGCTGCATGCGGATCGCCGCCTCCACGGCCATGCGGGCAATCTTGAATTCGTGCGCGTCGATGGCGGCGCGTGCGACAGCAAGCGAGGATTCCACATTGTTCGACCTGAGGGCTTCCAGCTTCTGCGCCCGCGACAGCCGGTCGAGCACCGCATCGCCCGGGCGCGCGTGGACGTAGAGGTCGGCGATATCAGGATGCGGTTCCGCCTTCCAGGCAGCCTCGAGTATCTTCGCCCCCTTGCGGATGTCGTTCTGCGCGAACAGCGCCTTCGCGGCGACCACGGCGGCCGGCGGAAAGTCCGGCACCAGCCGGTTCGCCTCGATCGCCGCCGCCCTGGCGGCCGTCGGGTCGCTGTCGAGCAGATCCTGCGCCTTGGCGGTGAGCAGGACCGCGCGGCGGCGGTTGATGACGTCGCGCTCGACCTGCCGCGCCGATTTCTGTGCATCGATCAGCTTCAGCGCGCCGTCCCAGTCGCCGGCAGCCGTCTTTTCCTCCAGCGTCGAATCGATGGCCCAGCCAAGCTGTGGCGCGATGTCGGCGGCGCGGCCGGCATAGTGCCTTGCCGCGGCGCGGTCGCCGAGACGCTCGGCTTCCAGATAGAGGCCGCGCAGGCCGAGCAGCCGCATCTCCGGGTCGTCGAGCATGCGCTCGAACTTGTCGCGCGCCACGTCGTGGTCGCCTTCGAGCAGCGACGCCTGCGCGTCGAGCAGGCTGATCAGCGGCTCGGTGTCCGAGCGTATGAGCCTTGCCGCCTGCCTGTTCATCCTGCGAGCCAGTGCCGCGTCGCCGGCGCCCGCTGCGATCATGCCGGTGGACAGCGCCTGGTAGCCGCGGTCACGCTGGCGCACGCGGAAATAGCGCGCGATCGTGTAGGGGCTGTTCCAGACCGACTTGACCAGCCACCAGCCGATCATCACGGCGGCGACCACCGTGGTCACTGCGACCGCCGCCACCATCAGGCTGAACTGATACTGGTAGCCGCCGAAGGTGATCACCATGCTGCCGGGGCGGTCGGCGAGCCAGGCAAAGCCCCCCGCGAGCGCGAAGACGATGATGAGGAAGAACAGGATGCGGATCATGGGGCTTCCTTACGGCGCCTGCATCGCGACGGCGATGGCCTGGTCGGCAAGCTGCTCGACGGCGAGCCGCGCCCTGATCTTGTCGGCGAAGACCGCGCCCGCGGTTTTCGCAGCTTCGGGCAAAGTGTCGAATTCGGCGATCGCCCCGGCAAGGTCGCCGGCCTTCAGCGCCACCTCCATCCGCGCGATCGTCTCCGGCGCGCCGGACCCTTCCACAGCTCCGATCGGGCGCACGGTCACCATCGATTCCGCGCTCTCCAGCAGGCGTTCGAAAAAGTCGGCATCCTCCGAAGGCGGGTTCGCCGCGGCGATCATGACATTGGCGGCGGCGTCGGTTTCGGCGAGGATCTCGGCACGCGTCGCGACGCCCTTTTCCGCATAGGCGCGCAGCTCGGCAAGGCCGGGCGCCTCGGGGGCGACGGCCGCCAGCGTTTCCAGTTCGGCTTCGAAGGGCGAGCCGCGCTCGATCGCCGACTTCAGCGCCGATGCGGCGATGGCCAGCGCGATCTTGGGCTGCTGCGCCTGCGCATCGACCTTGGTGCCGAGCGCCGCCAGGCTCTGCTCCAGCGCCCCCAGACGGCTGGCCGCATCGGAGTCCGCATCCGTGGCGGCCTTGGCAAGCGCCTCGACGCCCGCGATCTTCTCGTTGATGGCGGCAATTTCTTCCGGCGTGGCGCCGTCCGCGCCGGGACCGATCGCTGCGATCCTGCTCTCGATCTCGGCTATCTTGGCGTTCACCGCATCCAGCCCGGCATTCTCGCCTGTGCCATCCGTTTCGACCGCCTGCTTCAGCGAAGCGACGTCCGACCTCACCTGATCGAGCGACTGCGAAAGCCCAGTGACCGTGTCCGACACGTCGCCGGCATTGCCGCCGGCCTTCAGGCCTTCGATCTCGGATTTCAACGCGGCGATTTCCGCTTCGACAGCTGGCGGCACCGACGGCGCAACTACGCCGTCCGGCGCACCCGGAGTGCCGAGGATTCCCGAATACTGCGCCAGCCCGGCCGCAAGCAGCGCGACGATGCCGCCTGTAATGCCCGCCGTCAGGACCGAGCCGCGCGAGGCGCTTGCCGGCGGCGCGACGCCCTGGGGCCCGGTCCCGGCAGAAGACGGTCGCGGCGGTTCGGCGCCGTCGTCACGGGCGACCGGACCTTCATCGGGCTGCGGCCGATCTGCAAATGTACTGGCCGGTTCGGCCGCGGCTTCCGAATGCGTCCCGGTCGCCGGAGTATCTTCCGCCGCTTCGTTGCCGGTGGTAGCGAAAGGCTGTTCGACAACCGCTTCCGACGCGCCGATGTCCTCCTTCACCGTCTCTGACGCCGGCTCGGCCGTCGTTGCGTCGTCTTCGGTCGCGACGCGCGAAACCTCGTCCGGCCCGAGTTCGATGGTTACCGGATCGCGCTCCGGTGTCGAATGCCGTGTCCTGGGTGTCTTGACCATTACGGCCTCCGCAAATGACTAGAAATTCCGGGAAGGTGAAGGGATGCCGATCACTATCATAGCCGTGCATAGAGAAAAGAGGCAGGGGTATGACGCTTCATCTGCGGTTTCCCTGAAGCACGGAAAGCAGCGCTGTTTCGTTCGGTTCCCTGGCCACCAAGATTTTGCATGGCGCCTTGCCTGCCAGAACGTCCGCGACGCGGGTCGAGATGCATGAAAATATCGTGTTTCTGAACAAATCCTCCAGTTCCACCCGTTCCATCGCCTCGACCAATACTTTAGCGGCGTTGGCGGAATGGAGGAGGGCATAGTCGACCGATGCCTTGCCAATGGCGTTCGAAATCTCTTCCGTCGTGCGGATGATCGCGACCGTGTCGTAGGTTTCGACAGGGGTGGCCACGACGCCGGCGCCGGCCAGCCGCTGCTCGAAGGATGACCGCCGCACACGGCCGCACAGATAGAGCACCGGCCCGACAGGCCCCGTGGCGACCATCGTTTCCGCCAGCGTTTCCGC
>JALYWP010000115.1 GCA_030852655.1 Pseudomonadota bacterium
AGCACGCCCTTGTCGAGCCAGAGATTGTCCTCGAGCCCGACGCGCACATTGCCGCCGGCAAGCACTGACGCCGCGACATAGGCCATCTGGCTGCGGCCGAGCGAAAATGCGGACCACGTCCACTCCGCCGGCACGTTGTTGACCATCGCCATGAAGGTGTTCAAGTCGTCAGGCGCGCCCCACGGCACGCCCATGCAGAGCTGCACCAGAGCGTCGGCTTTGAGTACGCCTTCCGACACGAGTTGCTTGGCGAACCACAGATGCCCGGTGTCGAAGGCCTCGATCTCGGGCTTCACGCCCATCTCGGTCATCATGCCACCCATGGCGCGCAGCATGCCCGGCGTATTGGTCATCACATAGTCTGCTTCGTTGAAATTCATCGTGCCGCAGTCGAGCGTACAGATTTCCGGCAGGCACTGGCGCACATGCTCGACGCGCTCGGAGGCGCCCGCCATGTCGGTACCCTGTTCTCTCAGCGGAAGCGGATTCTCGACGTCGCCGAATACCATGTCGCCGCCCATGCCGGCGGTGAGGTTCAACACCACGTCGACATCGGCGTCGCGGATACGCTCGGTCACTTCGCGGTAGAGGGTTACGTCGCGGCGCGGCTTGCCGGTCTCGGGGTCGCGCACATGGCAATGCACGATCGCCGCACCGGCCTTCGCTGCCTCGATCGCCGAGTCGGCAATCTGCTTGGGCGACCGTGGAACATGCGGACTGCGGTCTTGCGTTCCCCCCGATCCGGTGACGGCGCAGGTGATGAACACCTCGCGGTTCATGGCTAGCGGCATGTCTCTACTCCCTTTCCGGCGCAATCTGCGCCCGCTTGTCTCGCCGTGTTTTGCGCTTTACGAAGTTGTCATGACGAAAAGCGAAAAGCAGAATATCTTTCGCCCGGAACGAACCCGGCTCGGCGTGACATTCCTGGTCTTTTCAGGTTCCTCCATCATGTGCGTGGCTTCTGCGATCGATCCCTTGCGCGCCGCCAATCGCATCGCCGGCGAAACGCTGTTCGACTTCAAGCTGGTGTCCGTGAGCGGCGACCCGGCCATCACCACCTGCGGCCTGCCGGTCGCCGTCGGCGGCAAGTTCGATCCGGCGGACAAGACAGACGTGATCGTCGTCATAGCCGGCTTTGGCACCCAAGGCTACGCTACTGCAGGCTTCCTGCAAGGGCTGCGTCGGGCTGCCCGGTCGGCGCGCGCCTGCGGCGGCGTCGAAGCCGGCACCTGGCTGGTGGCGCGCGCGGGGCTGCTGGAAGGCCGGGCGGCCACCACGCACTGGGAGGACATGGAAGACTTTTCCGCAGCCTTCCCCGGCACAGACGTGCGCCCGGACCGCTATGTCATCGACGGCCCGGTTTTCACCTGCGGCGGCGCATCGCCGACCTTCGACCTGATGCTGCATCTCGTCCGCTCGCGCCTCGGCATGGCCGTGGCGCTCGATGTGGCGAGCGTCTTCATCTACGACCAGTCGCGCGCGGCGACGGACGCCCAGCCGCTGGTTTCGCTCGGCAGGCTGGACGGCTACGACCCGCGGCTGGCGCAGGCTATCCGGCTGATGGAGGCGCATGTTGACCGGCCCCTCGGCGTCGGGGCGATCGCCAAACGGACGGGCGTCACCGCGCGCACGCTGGAGAGCATCTTTCGCAAGTCGATAGGGGAGACGCCGGGGGCCTATTACCTGCGGCTGCGCCTCACCGCCGCGCGCAAGCTCGTGGTCGACACCCGCATTCCGATGGCCGATATCGCAGAGCGGACGGGCTTCTCGTCGGCCGCGTCCTTCTCACGGGCTTTTGCACGATCTTTCGGCGACGCGCCGACAATGCTTCGTAAAAGCTGAAACCTAGGCGCGGCGCCGATCCGGTTCGCCCGGTTCAATGACGGCGCGCATCGCGTCGGCGAGGCGGCGTTCCAGCCGTCGCGTCACGGCCGCGCTCCATTCCGGCGCGGAGCCGTCTTCGCCCGCCAGCGGCATGGCCATCAGGCTGTCGACGATGGATGAAGATTCATGGACACGATCGAGCAGCGCTCCGACCTGCGCGTCGAAACCGCTCTTCGAATGGGGATTGGTGCGATTCGTTTCCATGTCCCGAATCTAGCCGCCGTTCATGACGGCCAGAAGGCAAAGACGTGTCGAACCGACGACAGTTTCGTTAACGCCGTAGCGGCTTCCAGCGGTGGAATGGCTCTCAGACGTAGCGGTTGACGATGTTCTCCAGATACTCCTGCCGCCCGGATTTCGGCTGCGGTTCGATCGCCTTCTTCACAACGCGCTCGGCAATATCCTCCAAGCTGCGCTTGCCGGAAAGCATGGCCTTTGCCTCGGCGGACTTCCAGCCGGCGTAGCGCTCTTCCAGCGGACCCGACAGCGCCTTGTCCTCGATCATCCTTGCTGCTGCCTTCAGGCCGCGCGCGCAGCAATCCATGGCTCCGATGTGGGCGACCAGCAGATCCTGCGGGTCGAGCGACTGGCGGCGGAGTTTCGCGTCGAAATTGGTGCCGCCCGTCTTGAAGCCGCCGGCCTGCAGAACCTGGTAGTAGGCCAGTGCCATCTCCGGCACGTTGTTCGGGAACTGGTCGGTGTCCCAGCCTGACTGGTAGTCGTTGCGGTTCATGTCGATCGAGCCGAAGATGCCGAGCGAGGCGGCGAGCGCCAGTTCGTGCTCGAAGGAATGGCCGGCCAGGATCGCATGGCCCTGCTCGATATTGACCTTGACTTCTTTTTCCAGCCCGAAGTCCTTGAGGAAGCCGTAGACGGTCCCGACATCGTAGTCGTACTGGTGCTTGGTCGGCTCCTGAGGCTTTGGCTCGATCAGGATCGTGCCCTTGAAGCCGATCTTCTTCTTATAGTCGACGACCAGCGACAGGAAACGCCCGGCCTGCTCGCGCTCGCGCTTCATATCGGTGTTGAGCAGCGTCTCGTAGCCTTCGCGGCCGCCCCACAGCACGTAATTCTCGCCGCCGAGCCGTTTGGTGACGTCGATGCACTGCTTCACGG
>JALYWP010000247.1 GCA_030852655.1 Pseudomonadota bacterium
GGGCGCATAGACGTCGGATGCCGCCTTGACGGATTCGACCACGACGGCGACATCGCCCTTCTTCATCGTTTTTCCGGCTTCCGGCAGTTCGACGAAGACGAGGTCGCCGAGTTGCTCCTGCGCGTAGTCGGTGATGCCGACGGTCGCGACGCCGCCTTCGACGCTGATCCATTCGTGGTCTTCGGTGAAATAGGTCGTTGCCATAGGGAGTTATCCTTTGCGGTAGCGATGCGGAGTGAAGGGCAGGGGATGTATGTCGACGGGAATTTTCGTCCCGCGAATATCGGCGAAAAGGCGGGTGCCAGGCTTGGCGAGGGCCGTCGCTACGTAGCCCATCGCGACGGGAAAACCGGTGGAAGGGCCGAAGCCGCCGGAGGTGACGCGGCCGGCGGGCTTGCCCTCGGCGTCGGCGAGTGCCGTGCCGGCGCGTACCGGCTGGCGGCCCTCGGGCTTCAGGCCGACGCGCTTTTCGGCCGCACCTTCGGCGACGATCCCGCGCAGCGCCTCGGCGCCGATGAAGGCGCCGTCGGCGCGTATGTCCTTCGGGATCGCCCACATCAGCCCGGCCGATGCCGGGTTGGTGTCGGGGGTAATGTCCTGGCCGTGCAGGCAGAGCCCGGCTTCGAGGCGCAGGCTGTCGCGCGCGGCGAGTCCGATCCACATGGCGCGCGGATCGGCGAACAACTCCTTCAGCAGCGCGCGCGCATCGGCTTCCGGCAGGCCGACCTCGAAGCCATCCTCGCCGGTGTAGCCGGAGCGGCTGAGGAACCATTGCGGGCGCGGCTCGACACCGTGCATGAAGGTGATCGCGTCGGTCTCGATGCCGGCCTTCAGCAGCACCTCGGCGGCCTCCGGTCCCTGTATGGCGAGGAAGACGCGGTCGAGCGGCGTGACGGTAGCGTCGTAATCCTTCGCGAGGGCTTTCAGATGCGCCACGTCGGCGTCGGCATTGCCGGCATTCGCCACGACCATGAAGCGGTCCGGCCCGAGCCGCGTGACGATGAGATCGTCGAGGATGCCGGCCTGTTCGGTGAGCAGGAAGGTGTATTTCGATTGGGAAGGCTCGAGCGCCGCCGCATCGAGCGGGCAGGCGCGGTCGAGAAGCGCCGCAGCATCCGGGCCGGAAAGCTCGATCAGCTTCATGTGCGAGATGTCGAACAGGCCGACATGCTCGCGCGTGTGAAGGTGCTCCTTCATGACGCCGGCCGGGTAGGTCAGCGGCATCGACCAGCCGGCAAAGCCGCCGAAGCGCGCGCCGGCAGCCTTGTGCAAATCTTCCAGCGGTAGGGATTTCAGATCTTCGCCCGTCATGACTTCTCCAGAACAGCACGCCACCGGCCGCGAATGCGACCGCTCCGTGCCCCTCTGTCTGAAGCCTGAGAGACTCGCGCAACCGGAACTCTGTCGGCGGCGCTTACACCTTCGGCGCGGGGACTTTCCCCGACTTTCCAGAGCGTCTTTCCCCGTCTACGGTTCTTTTGCCTGAGAGATTTCGGGCGATTTCCCCTTCGGCGACAGCTTTCGCTGCTCTCTCCCGCAAACAGGTAGAGCCTCGCGAGGAGGCCCTAGACGATTCCACATCTAGCTCAAATGAGCGCTATTGTCACCTGTCGACGGTGGAGGGAAATTTGGAAGCATTTCGCTAACCACGCCCCTTTGCGGTTCTTCAAAACTGTCCTGCTAGCGTTCTCGTCAACCGCTGCAGCATATGGGCGGAGCCAGAGGGGGCTTTGGGCATGGACGTGAGGAATCCGTCCGCGCGGGTCGCGGACATCGCATCGACGAAGCGCATAACGCCGCTCGACGTTCTGGAGCTTCGACAGGTGATTTTCCGCGACGGCGTGGTGTCGGCGGGCGAGGCAGAGATGCTGTTTCGCCTGGACGAGGTCTGCGCTGAGCGGTGCGCCGAATGGACAAACTTCTTCGTGGAGGCCGTCACCGACTACATCGTGCATCAGGAGAAGCCGGCCGGCTACGTCTCGGCCAGGAACGCCGACTGGCTGATTGCCGCCATCTCGCATGACGGCAAGGTCGATACGCTGACCGAACTGGAGCTTCTGGTCAGCGTGCTCGAAAAGGCGAAATTCTCGACCGAGCGGCTGGTAGCCTTTGCGCTAAGGCAGGTCAGGCATGCGGTGGTCGACGGGCAGGGGCCGCTGATGCATGGCGGCGAGCTCGTTCCCGGCGTGATCGAGAAGGCCGAGGTCGATCTGTTGCGGCGCATGCTCTACGCCTTTGGCGGCGACGGCAACATCGCCATCACGCGCTCCGAGGCCGAAGTGCTGTTCGAGATCAACGACAGCGTCGCCGGCGCGCGCAACGACGCGTCGTGGAACGACCTTTTCGTCAAGGCCGTTGCCAATTTCGTCATGTGCGCCTCCGGCTACCAGGCGCCGACGCGCGAAGAGGCGCTCAGGCAGGAGAATTTTCTCGACCGCGCTGACGCCGACATCGGCAGCTTCATGGCGCGCATGGCGTCGACCGGCGGACGCGAGATGCTATCGGCCTATCGCCTGTCGGTCGACATCGATGCCGACTGGGAGGCGCGCAACCAGTGGAACGACGCCTGCAGGCGCAAGGCCGAGCGCACCGACAATGTCGAGGCGCGCTGGCTCGCCGAGCGGATCGGCAAGGACGGCCGGCTGCAGGAGAACGAACTGGCGCTGGTGCGCTTCATCAAGCAGACCTCGCCATCGATCCATCCGGAGCTGCAGCCGCTGCTCGAAAAGGTGGCCTGACACACGCAGCCGTTCGCGGCGTCAGTCATGTCGCCACGGTTGTTGCTCGTCGCTGGTGTTGCCGTGCGGCCGCCGCGCTACGGGACGACCGTGCTCAGCCGGCCAGTCGTTCGAGATCGGCCTGGAGTTTCTTGATGATCTGCCCCGTTTCGGCGTGCAGCGTTCGAAGCCGGTCCATCTGCAAGCTCGCCGCGTCGCGATCGGGAGCGGAATCATTGGGCGCCGAGCCGACGCCATACAGGATCCAGGACAGGCTGACATTGAGCAAACCGGCCAGATTCGTCAGCCGATGCGCGGCAGGTTCGGACCGGTCGCGTTCCCAGGCATTGATCGTCGCCATCTTGACGCCAAGGCGCCAGGCCACGTCCTTGACGCTCAGGTCGCGAGCGTGCCTGGCCCGCGATATGCGTCCGCCGACGGTATCCCCGTCCGGCATTTCTTCATAAATGTTCGTGGTGTCGGACACCCGATCGACCTCCTGATTTTGTTGACGATTGCCGCGCGATTCAGCGGCAGCTCATAGTAACCATTGAGGCCGCCCATACAACAAACAATGAGAAATCGTTCCGAAACAAAGGTTTGAACGTGGATGTTGAAATCGGGCAGGGCGGATTCGGCTGTGCCGGCCGCAGTCGCGATCCTGCGCGACAATCCGAAGGTCAGCTTGCCGCTCGCAGCGCCCGTCGTATCGCCTGGTCCAGCGCGCCGAGAAAAGCCGAGCGGTCGCGCGGGGTGAAGCTCGAATTGTAGCCCCTGCTCTCGCCGGTCTCGCGCAGATGCTGCTTGAGGTCGCGCATGGCAACGGCCATGCCGATGGTCTCCGGCGTGAACGGCTTGCCGGTCATGCCGATGACATGGGCGCCGAGCGCCACGGTGCGGGCAGCGAGCGGAATGTCTGATGTGACGACGATATCGTTGGCTTTGGCGTTCTCCACGATCCAGTCGTCGGCGGCATCGGCGCCCTTCGGCACGACGACGTTACGGATCATCGGGTCGCGCGAGGGGCGCAAGCCGCCATTGGACACGAAGGTGATGACGAGGCCATGACGCTCGGCGACCCGGACGACCTCGTCCTTGACCGGGCAGGCGTCGGCATCGACATAGATGGCGGGTCTGCCGCTCATCCGCTCTCGGCGACGTGGGGAGCCGCGTGGCGCGACCGCGCCAGCTCGGCGCCGGCGCCGAGAGCCTCGAGCTTGCCGACCGCGACCGCGCGCGACAATGGAGCCATGCCGCAATTGGTGCAGGGATGAATGCGTTCGGCGTCGGCGTGCTTCAGCGCTTCCTCGATCGTGGCGGCGACCTTTTCAGGCGTCTCGACGGTCGA
>JALYWP010000253.1 GCA_030852655.1 Pseudomonadota bacterium
TGATGGCCGCGCCAGACGAATTGCAGGCCGACATCTACCGCGACGAAATCGCGCCGAATATCCGCGACGGCGCGGCGATCGCCTTCGCCCACGGCCTCAACGTGCATTTCGGTCTCATCGAGCCGAAGAAGACCGTCGACGTGATCATGGTCGCGCCGAAGGGCCCCGGCCACACCGTCCGTGGCGAATATCAGAAGGGCGGCGGCGTGCCGTGCCTGGTCGCCGTTCACCAGGACGCTTCGGGCAACGCGCTCGACCTCGGCCTGTCCTACGCCTGCGGCGTCGGCGGCGGCCGTTCGGGCATCATCGAAACCAATTTCAAGGAAGAGTGCGAAACCGATCTGTTCGGCGAGCAGGTCGTGCTGTGCGGCGGCCTGGTGGAACTCATCCGCGCCGGCTTCGAGACGCTGGTCGAGGCCGGCTATGCACCGGAAATGGCCTATTTCGAATGCCTGCACGAAGTGAAGCTGATCGTCGACCTCATCTACGAGGGCGGCATTGCCAACATGAACTACTCGATCTCCAACACTGCTGAGTGGGGCGAGTATGTGTCAGGCCCGCGCATCATCACCGCCGAGACCAAGGCCGAGATGAAGCGCGTGCTCAAGGACATCCAGACCGGCAAGTTCACCTCGGAATGGATGCAGGAGTACCGGGCCGGCATGTCGCGCTTCAAGGGCATCCGCCGCAACAATGACAGCCACCAGATCGAGGAAGTGGGCACAAAACTCCGCGCCATGATGCCGTGGATCGCCAAGAACCAGCTTGTCGACAAAACTAAGAACTGAGCGACCGGCATTTTCTTGCTGCGCGCCCTCGGGGAGGCCCTGCGGGCACCAGATGATCGCCAGTGACAGCGAGGTACAAAGCCGGCGGCGAAATCCGCCGGCTTTTCATTTCAGCCGTAGTGCCAATGCGGCTTGGGTTCCGTCCCCGAGAAGCTGACACCGCAACGGTCGAGCTTGCGCCAGCGCAGGGTCGACTTGTAGCCTACGCCGTCGGTCGGAACGTAGAGCAGGAACTCGGCTGGAATGCGCGCCTCGACCGGCACGACGAGTTCTGCACCATGTTCGTGCATGTTGCGGATCGTGCAATTGATGGCCGAGTTGGTGACACCGGACAGGATCGAGGCGCCCTTCAGGACGCGCCGCCGATGTTCGCGTTCCGGATAGTGGTCGGCTGGTCCGGACAAGCCGTGACTCCGCTTCCTTTTTATTGAACTCGGCGCGTTGTTACGCAAGCCGCCTTCACGGACGGTTAATGCCCAAACCGTGGCTTCGGTTGCGAACATGCGCGCCGGGTCAATTCGCCGGTGCGGCACTTCCGGTCAGTTATAGGGCGACCAGCATTGTCGACGCGGTCCGTGATAGGGCTGGAACGTGTTGTCCCAGGCCCGGTAGGAACGGTAGCGGTCGTAGCACCACCGGACATGTGCCGAGCTGCCGCCGCGACGGTAATGTCGTCTCGGCTCGACGTATCTGTAGGCGGGAACGCCAAAATAGAAACGCGGCTGCACATGGAGATGCCGGCGATGGTGGCGGTGATGCCTGTGGTAGTGCCGCTTACCACACCATCCCTTGCGGCAATTGTAGCGCCGCTGATTGACGTTGAGCGTGTCGGGGCGCGCATCGGAGACGGCAGGCGCGACCGCTGCGCGGCTGGCGCCTGAAAGCGGCGTCGCCGCCGCCGGCACGGAAAAGCCGGCCAACATGCCGAGCGCAATCAAGCCGAGACGGATACGCGAATTGAACCGGAAGTTCATATCGATCCTCCAAGAAAGCAAAGCCCCACGCCATGTTCGAAGGATAGGGTTAACGCCGGCTGCCTGAACGCAGGATGAACGGCACGCCGAGCATCCGACCAGCCTGCGCAACCCTTGTTTTTGGCCGCACTTGCGGGCAAAGGTCGCGCCATGTCGCTTCGCCTTGCCACATTCAATGTCGAGAACCTGATGAACAGGTTCGACTACTCCGGCTTTCGCAACCAGCTCCACCAGGATCGGACGCTCGCCCTGTTCGATATCCGCAACGAGGCCGAGTACCGGCTGCTCGAGCAGGCTCGCACCATCGCGCATGCCGACGACAATCGCCAACTCACCGCGCTGGCCATCGCCGCGACCCGCGCCGACATACTTTGCCTGCAGGAAGTCGACAACATGGAGGCGCTGAAGGCCTTCGAATACGGCTATCTGTTCAAGATGGTCGGGCATGGCTACCGCCAGAAGTACACCACTTCGGGCAATGATTCGCGCGGCATCGACGTCGCGGTGATGCTGCGCGCCGAGACCGCCCACGGCCAGCCGATCGAATTCGTGCGCATGACCAGCCACGCGCATGTCACCTATGCCGATTTCGGTCTCCATACGCCCGCGCTTGCCGAACTCGGCAACGAGCCGCACGAGCGCGTTTTCCGCCGCGACTGCCTGGAGATCGACGTCACAGTCGCCGGCCGCCCGCTGACGATCTATTCGCTGCATTTCAAGTCTATGGGCGGCCCGCGCGATGGGCTCGACGGCCGAGAGGCGACGATGCCTATCCGCATCGCCGAGGCCCAGGCCGTGCGCAGGATCATCGAGGACCGCTTCGGCAAGGACCATGCCGGCACCAAGCGCTGGGTCATATGCGGCGACCTCAACGACTATCGCGAGCGCGTGCTGATTGCCGGCGATGCCGACAGCGGCTATCAATTCGAGCCTGTCGAGGACGCGCAGTCGAGCCTCAATGTGCTCACCGCCGGCGGCTTCTGCGAGAACATCGTCGAACGGCGGCCGGCGCTCGACCGCTGGACGCTCTATCATACGCGTGGGCCGCAGGAACGGCATCTCTGCCAGCTCGACTACATCCTGCTGTCGCCGGCGCTCGCCCGGCACAACGCCAAGGCCATCCCCGATATCGTGCGCGGCGGGCAGCCGTGGCGAACGCCGTTCCCTCCAGGCCAGGAGGTCGAACGTTATCCGCGCATCGGCTGGGACCGGCCCAAGGCATCGGATCATTGTCCGGTCGCCGTCACGCTCGACATCGCGTGAGGGCCGTTCGGTGAGCTTCGCCCTGCCTCTCGGCGTTGTCCTGCCTGTCGACGAGATCGATGTCAGGCTCGACCCCGCGCAACATCCCTTCGAGCGGGGCCGGGAGGATGCCATTGCCGAGAACTGGGCGAAGGAGATCGCCGCCAAGCCCGCACTGTTCGACGGCACCGTCGTGCTGCTCTCCGAATTCGGCTACGATGCAGGAAGACTGTTCGGCCGCTGCCACGCAGTCGGCTACTCAACATTCCTCTACTGGCGCAGGGACCGCGTAGGCACCGCCGTGCATGCCTTCGCACATCCCATGCTGGTGTCTGCAGACAATGCGCTGGTGGCGATCCGCATGGGCGCGCATACGGTCAATGCGGGCAGCGTCTATTTCGCCGCCGGCTCGTTCGAGCCCGAGGATTTTCCCGATGGCCTCGTCGACGCCCACGGCAACATGGTGCGGGAGGTGAGGGAGGAGACCGGCCTCGATATTTCAACCGTGCGGCGTGGCAAGCGTCACTATGCGCTCGCCACGGAGAAGGGCACCGTCATCTTTCGCCGCTATTTCCTCGATGGTGATGCCGATACGATCGCGTCACGGATCCGCGATTTCGTCACGCGCGAAACAGAGCCGGAGATCGAGGAGCCGGTGATCATCCGCGACGCGAAAAACCTGCCAGACGGGCTGATGGCGCACATGCGGCCGATGATCGAATGGCATTTTCACAACAATGGGAACGGATAGAAGCGCTACTCGTGCCTGAGCGCCTCGATTGGATCGAGCCTGGCGCCGCGCAGCGCGGGGAAGAAGCCGAACACCATACCGATCAGCGCCGAGAAGCCGACGGCTAGCAGGATCACTGCCAGGCTTGGCGCAAACGGGATTGCCAAAGCGGCGGAAGCCGCTCCGGCAAGGCTCAAGCCAAGCGCGATGCCGATCAGCCCGCCGAGCAGGGACAGCACCGTCGCCTCGACGAGGAACTGGACGAGGATGTGGCGCTCATGCGCGCCGATGGCGAGGCGGATGCCGATCTCGCGGGTGCGTTCGGTGACCGAGACCAGCATGATGTTCATGATGCCGATGCCGCCGACGAGCAGGCTGACGCCGGCCACAGCCCCCAGCATGCCGGTCATGGTGGTCGTGGCGCTCGTCATCGCGTCGGCGATCTGCGTCATGTCGCGTATGGTGAAATTGTCGTCGGCGCCGGGCGCGATTCGGCGCGTCTCGCGCAGGATCGTCTCGATGTCGGCCTGAACCACCGAGGTCGGCACGCCGTCGGCGGCCGCGACATAGATCGAATCCACGTCGCGGTCGCCGGCAATGCGGCGCTGGAAGCCGATTAGCGGCATCATAACGACATTGTCCTGGTCCTGGCCGAAACCGGACGTACCCTTCGCTTCCAGCACGCCGATGACCTTGCAGCTGGAGCGGTTGACGCGGATCGCCTGGCCGATCGGATCCCCGGCGCCGAAGAACTGACTGCGCACCGTTTCGCCGATCACGCAGACGCCGGCGCCGCCGCGCGCTTCCGATTCGGTGAAGGCGCGACCGAGCGCGACGTTCCAGTCGCGCGCGACGAAATAGTCCGTATCGGTGCCGGTGACTTCGGCGGCCACGTTCTGGGCGCCATAGACCACGCGTACCTGTTTCTGCGCGGCGGGGGCCACCGCCTTGGCGTTGGTCAGGCCGTTGGCGAGCGCGGCGACGTCCTTGTCGTCGAGCTGTTTTGGCGTGAAGGACGTGGAGCCCGAGCGGTCGGGCCTTGCCGCGCGCACCACCAGAAGGTTGCTGCCGAGCTTCGATATGTCGTTGCGCACCTTCTCCGTCGTGCCCGAACCGATGGTGATCATGGCGATGACTGCGGCGACGCCGATGACGATGCCGAGCAGCGTCAGGAAAGAGCGCAGCGCGTTGCGGCGGACCGACAACAGGGCAAGGCGAACGGTTTCCCAGAGCATCACGCCGCCTCCAGCTTCAGCGTGTCGGAAGCGACATGGCCATCGAGGAAGCGGATCGTGCGCTGCGCATGGGCGGCGATGTCGGCCTCGTGGGTCACCATCACCACCGTCAGCCCGAGTTCCCTGTTCAGCCTGGTCAGCAGGGCCATGATCTCGTGGCTGCGGGCCGTGTCGAGGTTGCCGGTCGGCTCGTCGGCAACCAGCAAAGTGGGGCGGGTGACGATGGCGCGCGCGATCGCCACGCGCTGCTGCTGCCCGCCGGAAAGCTCCGCCGGCGTGTGGTGCTCGCGGCCGGCCAGCCCGACCTGGCCGAGTGCGCGCAGCGCAAGCTCCCGGCGCTGCCTGGCCG
>JALYWP010000277.1 GCA_030852655.1 Pseudomonadota bacterium
AAGACGTCGTTGACCGCGCCGACGTCGAAGGAAAGCGACGGCCAGCGGTTCTGCGAATGGGCGTTGAGCCCGTCATAGAGTTCCTGCACAGTGGCGCGGACATTCGGCGTCTTGCGCGCTGCGTCGCGCTCGATCGACACCAGCGCGTTCGGCTCTTCCGCGCCGGCCGACAATATGCCGCGCGGACGGTGGTATTTGAACGAGCGCCCGACAAGATGCACGCCGTTGGCGAGCAGCGCAGAGGCGAGCGTGTCGCCTTCGAGCCCGCTGAGCGGCTTGCCGTCGAAGGTGAAGCGCGCGGTTTTGGCGGGTGTCAGCCGGCCCGCGCCGGAGATACGGAAAGGCTCGGCCATCATGCCTCTCCCTTCTTCTTGGCCGGCGCGCGCTTGCGAGGCTTCTTCACGTTGAGTTGGTCCGGCGGGCGGTTGGCGTAGGCCGCCGGCTCTGTCGAGCCGAGCTTCTCCAGGTCTGGCTTCGGCTCCCCCGCTCTGTAGGTGACGAGGAACCTGTCGGTGACGGTGTCTCGTGCGGCGTTGAAGAAGCGCGCGCAGCCATGCAGGTGCCGCCAGCGCTCGAAGATCACACCTTTCGGATTGGAACGGATGAAGAAGAATTTTTCAAAGTCGTCGTCGCTGATCGAGGCCATGTCGGCCGAGCGCACGACATGCGCCTCGCCGGCGTTGCGGAATTCGAGTTCCGGACGCTCTTCCTCGCAATAGGGGCAGCGGATGAGCAGCATCAGATCCTGACCTTCGTTGTAGCGGTCGCGACATCGCCCGTGTTGGGCGTGCCTGCGGGCTCGATCAGCAGCACATGTGCTTCTTCCTCGGCGACCGGGCAGTGCTCGACGCCCTTCGGCACCACGTAGAGTTCGCCGGGGCCGAGCACGACGTCGCCTTCGCGCAGCTTGATGGTGAGCTTGCCCTTCAGCACGAGGAACAGGTCGTCGGTGTCGGGATGCGAATGCCAGACGAACTCACCCTTGATCTTCGCCAGATAGACGTCGTTGCCGTTGTAGTCGGCAACGATCTTCGGCGAAAAATACTCCGAGAAAGTCGACAGTTTCTGCGCGAGGTTGACCACCTGCATCGCTCGCCTCCTCCTAATGCGCCACGGCGGCGGCGGCCGCCTCGTCGATCAGCCGCCCGGTCTTGAACCGCTCCAGGGTGAACGGCGCGTTGATCGGGTGCGGCTCGTCCTTGGCGATGGTGTGGGCGAACACGTTGCCCGAACCCGGCGTCGCCTTGAAGCCGCCCGTACCCCAGCCGCAATTGACGTAAAGGCCCTTGACCGGCGTCTTCGCAAGGATCGGCGAGCGGTCCGGCGTGACGTCGACGATGCCCCCCCAGGAGCGCAGCATCTTCATGCGCGTGAACATCGGGAACATCTCGCAAATGGCGTCGAGCGTGTGGTTGAGGATATGGAGCCCGCCGGTTTGCGAGTAGGAAACATACTGGTCGGTGCCCGCGCCGATGACCAGTTCGCCCTTGTCCGACTGCGAGATATAGGCGTGCACCGTGTTGGACATGACCACGCAGGGGAACACCGGCTTCACCGGCTCCGACACCAGGGCCTGCAACGGATAGCTTTCCAGCGGCATCCTAACGCCGGCCATGTCCATGACGACGGTAGAGTGGCCGGCCGCCACGACGCCGATCTTCTTGGCGCCGATGAAACCCTTCGTCGTCTCGACACCGGTGACCGCACCACCCGCGGCGCGCTTGATGCCCTTCACCTCGCAATTCTGGATGATGTGCACACCGCGCGCCGAAGCGCCGCGCGCATAGCCCCAGGCGACGGCGTCGTGGCGTGCCGTGCCGCCTCGCCGCTGCAGTGCAGCCCCCATAACCGGATAGCGGGCGTTCTTCGAGATGTTCAGCGGCGGGCAGAATTCCTTCGCCTGCTCGGGCGTCAGGAACTCGTTGTCGACGCCGTTCAGCCGGTTGGCATGGATATGGCGCTTCAGCACCTGGATGTCGTGCACATTGTGCCCCAACATCATGACGCCGCGCGGCGAATACATGACGTTGTAGTTGAGGTCCTGGCTGAGCCCGTCCCACAGCTTGAGCGCATGGTCGTAGATGCCGGCGCTCTCGTCATAGAGATAGTTGGAGCGGATGATGGTGGTGT
>JALYWP010000279.1 GCA_030852655.1 Pseudomonadota bacterium
GTACGGTGCTGATGCCGACCAAGGTGTCGGAACGCGCAAAAATCCTGTCGGCGATCGACAATCTGACGCCGGGCGGCACGACGGCCGGGGAGGCCGGCATCAAGGAGGCCTACAGGCTTGCCGAACAATCCTTCGTGGAGGGCGGCGTCAACCGGGTGATGCTCGCCACGGACGGCGACTTCAATGTCGGCCAGACGGACGACGAGGATTTGAAGCGCATCATCGAGGAGGAGCGCAAGTTTGGCGTCTTCCTGTCGGTGTTCGGTTTCGGCCGCGGCAATCTGAACGACCGGATGATGCAGACGATCGCGCAGAACGGCAACGGCACGGCCGCCTATATCGACACGCTGGCCGAGGCCGAGAAGGTGTTGGTGCAGGACGCGTCCTCGACGCTGTTCACCATCGCCAAGGACGTGAAGATACAGGTCGAGTTCAACCCGGCGGCGGTCTCGGAATACCGGCTGATCGGCTACGAGACGCGGGCGCTTAACCGCGAGGATTTCAACAACGACCGGGTCGACGCCGGCGAGATCGGCTCGGGCCATTCGGTGACGGCGATCTACGAGATCACGCCGAAGGGCAGCCCGGCGGAGATGATGGACCCGCTGCGCTACGGCGAGGCCTCGACGAACAATGGCGGCATCGCCAATGCCGGCGAATATGCTTTCGTGAAGATACGCTACAAGCTGCCGACGGAAGACGTCTCGAAGCTGATCGAGACGCCGGTGACGAAGGCGAACGAAGTCGCCTCCTTTGATGCGGCAGGCGCCGACCAGCGCTTCTCGGTCGCGGTCGCCGCCTTCGGCCAGAAGCTGCGCGGCGCCGACCAGACCGCGTCCTTCGGCTTCGACAGGATCATCGAGATAGCCACTGCGGCGCGGGGATCGGACCCGTTCGGGTACAGGTCCGAGTTTCTCTCGCTGGTGCGCCTTGCATCGGCGCTCGACAGCGATAACCGGTAGTGGCGATGACGGTATGACCGAGGGCGGGTGAGGCGGGCGGGCGGAGAGCGATCTCCGCCGGCCTTTCTCGTCAGGCGAAGGAGGGACCGCTGCCGCGCAGCCAGCGCAGGGCGAAAAGAAGGGCGAGGTAGACGAAGCCGAACGACGCGGCCAGGATCAACACGATCGGCCAGAGATTGGAGCCTGCAGCGAGCGCGAAGACGGCATGGAGTGCCGCTGGCGCCATGACCAGCAGCGGGGCGAGCGCCGCCCATCGCCAGCGTCCCCGTTGCGTGGCGAGCGCGATCGCCTGCAGGACGAAATAGCCGGGAACAGTCAGCAAGATGATTGAGAAAAATGCGTCGCCGAGCGGATCCGGGGCGGGTGGATTGTCGATCCTGTACTGCTCGGCAATCCTGTTTTCGGCGTCGATCAGCGCCTCGGCCCAACTGGGCGGATTGGCGCGCTTGTCGGCGGACTTGGCCAGCCAATGCGCCGGCCTGGCGAGCGCCAGCGTCTTCAGCGGCTGCCATCTCGCGTCATAGGCGGTGATGCGGATCTCGTCGATCACGGCGGGCTCGCTGTAGCCGACCCAGACCAGAGCGCGGCCGCTGCCGGCCGGATGGACGGCCGAGGCGTTCATCATCTGGCCGGCATCGAGCGATTGGCCATCGGCGAATGCGCGGGCCTGCAGCCGCAGCGGCTGGTCAGAGCGATAGGCGACTTCCATGTAGAGCTGTCCGAAGCGTGGGAGCACGAAGCCCGACGAGGGCGACGTGCGCACGACTTCGATGCTCACCGGCTCGGCCGACGCCGCAAGGGCGCAGAAGAAGGCCAGGATTGCCGACGTCAACAGGCTGCGCATGGGCGAACTCCCGTGGCTGCTGCCGACTGGATACGCCGAAAATCCGAAGATCGGGTTGCGCCGAAGCGTTAAGAAAGGGTTGGCAAGGCGGTGCCGCTACGCCGGCCGAAATGTCAGGAATGACGCCGCCGCGGCCTGTTTTTGGCTTGCTCGCGAAGTAGGATCGCGAAGATCGCAACAGGTGGATGCCGATGCCGACCAACGAACTCGACGAATGGGACATCGCGCACCGGGGCCTGCGCTCGTTCTCCGCCCCGGAGATCAAGACGTTCTGGAACGGCTACATCGCCTGCCGCAAGGACGCGCCGATCGAGCATGGGAGCTTGTGGTCGCGCTGGCGGCGGGTGTCCGACGATCTCGTCATCTCGCTCTATCTGACAAACCGCAGCGTCGGCCTGTTCGTCAGGGGCCAGCGCGGTGAGCGCTGGGCGACGACGGTGAACCGGCTGTCGGCCCATGAGCCGGGCCTCGGCCATGCGCTCGGCGCCAGCCTGCGCGACTACGAGGGCTGCTGCTACATCAGCAATTTTCCGCTGCCGGTCACCGATCCGGCAAGCTGGCCTGAGGCCTATGCATGGTTGGAGGACCGGGAGGAGTTCTACCACCGGGTGCTGAGCGAACTTGCCGCCTCCGGCAAGGTCGGAGAGTCCTGAACCCGATCAGGCGCGCGCGCGGCGGCGCTCGCGACGGCTTTCGCCTGTCGCGCCGGTGCTGCCGCTCTGGTCGGCGGTCTTGTTGCGCAACGGGCCGATGCGCGAAACGATCGTCTCGACCGTAGGACGCTCCGCCTTCACGTGGCCGTCGAGCGCCTTCCGCATCGCGGCGAGGTGCGCGAACGACGTTCCGCAGCAGCCGCCGACGATTTTCGCGCCTGCGTTGACTGCCAGCCGGACGTAGTCCGACATCAGTTCCGGCGTACCGGAATAATGGATTTCCGTGCCGTGGAATTCCGGGATGCCGCAATTGCCCTTGACGATGATCGTGGCATCGGGCTTGGCTGCGCTCATGTCGAGCAGCGAGGACAGGATGTCGGACGCGCCGACGCCGCAATTGGCGCCGACTGCGACCGGCTCTTCGGAGAGGCCATCGGCGACGTGGTGCACGTCCTTGGGCGCCAGCCCCATCATCGAGCGGCCGGCCGTATCGAAGGAGAAGGTGTAGGTGTAGGGCAGGCCGACCCTGATGGCGGCCTCGGCAGCGGCCTTCGCCTCGGCCGGCGCCGACATGGTCTCGATCCAGGCGATCTCAGCGCCGCCTTCCTTCAGGCCCGCGATCTGCTCGGCGAAGGCGTCGACCGCCTCGCCGTACGTCATGGCGCCGAGCGGCTCGAGCAATTCGCCGGTCGGGCCGACCGACCCGGCGACAATCACCTTGCGGCCAGCCTTGTCGGCGACCCTTTTGGCGATTTCGGCGGCGCGCCTGTTCAACTCGTGCACGCGGTCCTGGGCGTTGTGCAGCTTCAGCCGATGGCGCGTTCCGCCGAAGGAATTGGTGAGGATGATGTCGGCGCCGGCGTCGACGAAATTCTGGTGCAGCGCCGTGATCTTTTCCGGAGCCGTCTCGTTCCACAATTCGGGAGCCTCGCCGGACTCCAGCCCCATGTTGAACAGGTTCGTGCCGGTGGCGCCGTCGGCCAGCAATACGCCTTTTTCGGCTAGCAGCGCGTCGATGGGGTTGGTCATGTTATCCGAGCTTTCGGGAATGCGCTTCAGCAAGCGAGTTGAGATAAGGATATAAAGAAGTCTTTATATCGCGTCAATGATTGCTTGCTATGCCGCGGCCCCGAAATCCGCTTCGGCGAGCGCTCTTGCATGGGCGGCCGCCTCATGCGCGTTGACGTCGGCGGCGCGGATCAGATTGTCGAAATGGCGCGTCAGCGTGCGGATGGGATCGGTGGCGTAGAGCACCAGATACATGTCGCCGCAATAGATCGCCGCCCGGTAGGGGCCGAAAACCGTGTAGGGCACGGAATAGCGCAACTGTCCGTCGTAGAGGAACAACCGGAAGGTCGGGTAGAGGTCGTCGAGCAATTCGGCCATGTGGTTGAGCTGCGCGCGGCGCTCCTTCTCGGGAAAGCCGCTCCAGATGCCGAGCCCGCGCGCGAAGATGTCGAGCGTGTGCTTGGGCATGCAGACCTCCATGTCGGTCTCGGGCCTGCGGTTGTAGTCGATGCGGAAATGGGTTTCGTCGGCCTGGATCTCGCGGCTCCTGTTGGACATGTCGGCCTCGTAGTCGATCAGCGCCTGGGTCCGAAGCAGGTCGGGAATGCCGGCCGGAACGTAGCGGATTTTCGTGCCGATCGCCTCGGCATGCCATTTGGCGATGAGGGTGCGCTCGAAACCGCCCGAAGCCTCCTCGATCTCGAGACTGGCGCGAATCTCGCCGGTCAGGCCTTCGTCCTGGCTGAGGCCGAGCAGCCAGTCGAGCGACACCTTGTTTTCGGCCGCGATGTTGAGCAGCGTTTCGGCCCGGGGCAGGCGTGTCGAGGCGCCGGACAGAAGCTGCGACAGCGCGGAACGGTCGATGCCGACTGCCGCCGCGAATTCCGACTGGTTCTGGTCCGACCGC
>JALYWP010000280.1 GCA_030852655.1 Pseudomonadota bacterium
ATGCATGTCTGGTCGCTCGACGGTACGAAGAACATGGCGACGCTGCATGCCTGCCTTGCCGCGGGCACGGACGCCTACACGGCCGTTACCGCGATAAAATCGCGGCTTGCCAGGTCGCACGGCATCGACCATGCCACCGTCGAGCCGGAATTCGGCGCCTGCACGGACGCATCGCCGGAACATCTCCACTAATACTCGTCAGGAAAACACCATGGCAGGCAGGCTGAAGGGGAAGATCGCGGTCGTCACGGCGGCGGGACAGGGCATCGGCCGGGCAATCGCCGAAGCCTTCGTCGCCGAAGGTGCGACCGTCCATGCCTCCGACATCTCCCGCGACAAGCTGGACGGGCTGGCCCGGGCGAAGAAGGCCAAGCTCGACGTTCTCTCGACGAAGGCCGTGGAGGCCTATGCCGCCACGGTCGGACCGGTCGACATCCTGGTCAACGTCGCCGGCTTCGTGCATCACGGCACGGTGCTCACCACCAGCGAGAAAGACTGGGACTTCTCCTTCGACCTCAACGTGAAATCCATGCACCGCACCATCAGGGCCTTCCTGCCCGGCATGCTTGAGCGCGCGAAGGCGAGCGGCGGGACGAGTTCCATCGTCAACATCGCGTCGGGCGCGTCCTCCGTGCGCGGCATTCCGAACCGCTACGCCTACGGCGCCAGCAAGGCCGCCGTCATCGGCCTGACCAAGGCCGTCGCCGCCGACTTCATCCGCGACGGCTTGCGCTGCAACGCCATCGCGCCCGGCACGTTCAAGTCGCCTTCCTGGGAGGATCGCGTCGAGACGCTCGGCAAGGAGTGGGGCAGCAGGGAAAAGGCGCTCGACATGTTCGTCCAGCGCCAACCGATGGGCCGCGTCGCCGACGCCGCCGAGATCGCACCTGTTGTCGTCTACCTCGCCTCCGACGAAGCCGCCTTCACCACCGGCACGGTGATGAATGTCGACGGCGGCTTTTCCCTGTGATGGCCCGATGACCCCCGAGAACCGCAACTCCGCAATCGCCGCCGCCATATTGATGGCCATCTTCGGGCTCGGCGCCTTCTACTTGCCGACCATCATGATCGCTGTCGGCAACATCTCGACCGTCGCCGCCGGCATTGTCGCGGTGCTCTTCGTCGCGGCGTTCTTCCTGGTCTTCTGGCTGCGCGGAAGGAGCCAGCGGAAACGCGGCGACTGACCTCTACCCCGCCAAACTCGCGGTGAGCAGCAACAGTCCGAGCAGCAGCACCATCGCGGCGCCGGCGATCTCGATCGTCGCATGCACGCGGTTGCCCATGCGCCCGTCGCCGGCATAGGCGACCGCCCAGTTCTTGGCGGTGACCGCCATCGTGGCGAGGATCGACACGGTGATCGCCGTACCGACCGCCATCGCGAACACGGATAGCACGCCGCCGACCCACAAGCCGTTGAGAAAGGCGAAGGTCAAGACGATCAGCGCGCCCGAGCACGGCCGCAAGCCCACCGCCGCGACCGCCGACCATGCCGTCTTCCAACTGAAGCGGTCGCCCGACAGCATCGCCGGGTCCGGTGCATGGCTGTGCCCGCAGGTGTCGCAGACCTCGCCTGGCCCATGGCTATGCCCATGATGATCGTGGTGCTGATGCCCATGGTCACCGTGGTCGTGCAGTGCATGGGAATGCGCTTCCGAATGGCCATGCGCATGCGCCGCCGACAGGCTGTAGGCGGCGCCGCCGCCGAGCAGCGCGGCGAGCCGCGGCCCGGCCTTCTGCCAGAGCAGCCAGGCGCCGAACAGCGTGATCAGCACATAGCTGCTGATTTCGAGAAACCAGGTCGCGTCGGTCATCGAGACGGACGTGCCGCGCAGCACCAGGAACACCAGCGCCATCAGGAGGATCGCGGTCAGCGCCTGCAGGAAGGCCGAGACGAAGGACAGCATGATGCCGCGCCTCAGCGCCACCTCGTTGGCGAGCATGTAGGAGGAGATAACCGCCTTGCCGTGGCCGGGGCCGGCGGCGTGGAATATGCCATAGGCGAAGGAGAGGCCGGCCAGCACCCAGATCCCGCCGCCGTCCTCGCGCATGCCTTTGAGCGCGCCGGTCAGCGCGCGGTAGAAATGCTGCTGCTGCAGATTGATCCAGGCGAGCCAGCCGGAAAACAGGCCGGTCGACGGCACCATCGCCTCGTTGGTTCCGATTCCGAGCGAGCTCTGCGCATGCGCATGGCCCGTGAAATGGGTCAGCACGTAGGTCAGCGCGAGAATCGCGAAGACGATACGTATCGTTGTCCTTTTCAAATCCCGTCTCCCCTCGCCCCTGTCAGCCGGCGCAGGTCAGTTCCAGCTTCGTCGCAAATATCTTGCTGAGGTCGGTGCCGGCCGGATCGTTGAAGAAGGCTTCGGTCAGATTGGCCTGGTTCTGCGCGATCGCCTCGTCGGGATCGGGCCGGATCACGGCGCGCGTGCAGGCCGCCGGCAGGTCCTTCACCGCCATGTTCTCGTCCTCGGTGAAGTCGATCGCGGTGTAGAAGGTCGGGTCGTAGACGCCGAAGTCGACCTTGCCCTTCAGCGCCAGCGCCTCCTTCGGCTCGGTTTCGAACATGATGATCAGCTGGTCGTTCTCGTAATTCGCCATCAGTTGCGGCGGCGGCTTCATGGCGACGTCCTTGCCGTCGACGGAAACGATCTGGAAGTAGTTGAAGTCGGCGAGCGAGGCGTAGACCGTTTGCGAAACCTCCTGCAGCTCGGCGTCGTCGAGCTTCAAGTCCGCGTTCTGGTCGAACTCGACCAGCACCGTCGAGGAGAACAAATCGTCGAAGCGCCACAGATGCCTCAGCGACTTCACGGTCTGGTCGGGATTGACGATGACGTCTAGCCGCGCCTCGGCAAAGACGTGCGGATGCACGCTCGCCGGAACCGTCGAGGCAAGGAGTGCGGCAAGTCCAAAGGCCGTGGTCGCGGTCCGCATTTTTTCGTTAATCACTGGTCGGCGCAAGATGGCGGAGCCTTACCACAAAGCAGGCAAAATTGGGACCGTGCCGGCCTCGAAACCGCGACCTTTTAGCCTCACCCCTCCGCCTTCCTGAACCACTGCACCAGGAAGTCGACCAGCACGCGCACCTTGGCGGGCAGATAGCGCCGGTGCGGATATACGGCGAAGATGCCGCCACCCTTGGGCATCGTCTCGTCGAGCACCGGCACCAGCCGGCCGGCCTTGATGTCCGGCTCGGCGATGAAGTCGGGCAGCACCGCCCAGCCGAGGCCCGACACTGCGGCCCGCCGCGCGGCGATCGGGCTGTTCACCTCGATTCGCCCGGTGACGGCCACGGTGAACATCTGCCCGTCCTCGCCGACAAAGGGCCAGTTGGAGAGCCAGCGTCCGTTGGTATCGACCACGCAGGGCTTGCCGGCGAGATCCTGCGGCCGTTCCGGCGCGCCGTATGTCTCGATCGCCTCGGGCGAGGCGCAGAGCCTGATCGTGAAGGGCGACAGCCGACGCGCGATCAGCGAGGAGTTCTCCAGCCTCGTGATGCGGATGGCCAGGTCGAACCCCTCCTCGACGAGGTCGACGAAACGGTCGTCGAGCTGCACCTCCAGCACGATCTCGGGATGCGCCACGGCGAAATCGATCAGCGACTGGCCGATCGGCGCGTCGGCGAAGGTGCGCGGCGCCGAAAGCTTGATGCGGCCGCGCACGTCACCGGAAGATTCACGCACCGTGTCGGCCAGGCTGTCCACCTCGCGCACGATCTCTGAGGCGCGCTTGTAATAGGTATGGCCGGCCTCGGTCAGCGAGAACTGCCGCGTCGTGCGGTTCAGGAGCAGCGCGCCCAGATCGTCCTCGAGTTCGCGCACATATTTGGACAGCAACGCCTTGGAGCGGCCGATCTGGCGCGCCGCAGCCGAAAACCCTTCCGCCTCGACCACGTCGATGAAAGCGCGCATGCGGGTGAGAGTATCCATGGAAGGGCCTCCGTTCGCCGTTCGCAAATTACGAACGGTTCTACAGACTCGTTCATCGCAGCGGAAGTTTCAACGGCGAGAACTCGCCCCACCCGATATGCCCGGC
>JALYWP010000285.1 GCA_030852655.1 Pseudomonadota bacterium
CGTTCAGGCGATGCAGCTCGGCTGCCAGCGCGAGTTGCTGCTGGCGCAACTCGCCCAGCCTGGACGCAACGCCGGTGTCGTCGATGCGGATGAGGTTCTGGCCGGCCTCGACGCGGTCGCCCTCCTCCACCAGGATTTCCGCGACGATGCCTGGCTCCAGGCTCTGCACTACCTGGACCTGGCTCGACGGGATGACGCGGCCGGCGCCCGTCGCCATCTGGTCGACGTGGGCGACCGAAGCCCACAGCACGCCGAGCGCGAAGACGATGGCGATGACCAGCAGTATCCGCCATGCGCCGGGCGTGACGGAGGTTTCGATGGCGGCGCGCGGGTCGTTTGCGAAGTTGAGATCGACGTCAGCCATCGCCGCCGGCCTTGTCGCCAGGTGCCACCAGCTTGCGCTTCATCAGAGCGGCGAGCACCTTGTCCTTCGGGCCATCGGCCGCCACGCGGCCGTTTTCCAGCACCACCAGCCTGTCGACCAGTTCCAGCATGGAGACGCGATGGGTGGCGAGGATCAGCGTCGTGTCCGGCTTCAGCCATTTGCGGAAGCTGCGGATGAAGGCGGCCTCGGTGAGGTTGTCCATGGCGCTGGTGGGTTCGTCGAGATAGATCACGCGCGGCTTGCCGAGCAGCGCGCGGGCGATGGCGGCAGCCTGGCGCTGGCCGCCGGAGATGGCGCGGCCGCGCTCGCCGACCGGCAGCGCGTAGCCGAGCGGATGGCTTTGCGCCAGCGCGGCGATGCCGGAAGCGTGCGCCGCCTCCTCGAACCCCTTCTCATCGTCGCGCCGGCCGAACAGGATGTTCTCCCTGAGCGTGCCGGCGAAGAGCTCGGGCTCCTGCCCGACATAGGCGACCGCCTTGCGCAGATCGGCCATCCAGACATGCCGGACGTCGGTGCCGTCCATGATGACGGCGCCCTTGTCCACCGTGTAGAGGCCGCAGAGCAGCTTGCCGAGGGTCGACTTGCCGGACGCCACGCGCCCCACGATGCCCACCCGCTCGCCCGGCGCGATCCGGAGCGACAGGCCGTCGAGCGCGTTGGCCTGCTGGCCGGGATAGGCGAATGCGAGGTCGCGTATCTCCAGCCGGCCGCGGTCGATGCGGCCGCCGTCCGGCGAGGCCTTGTGGTCGCGGTCGAGCCGCATCATCCGGTTGAGCTGCTTCAGCGCCGAGAACGAGGTCTGCGCCCGCGCCAGCGTCATGGCGATGCTGCCGATCGGCGCGAGTACGCGCCCGGCCAGGATGTTGGCGGCGATCAGCGCGCCGATGGTGATGCTGCCGGCGGCGACAAGATAGACGCCCCAGATGATGAGCACGACGCTGACGAACTGCTGCACCGTGATGGAGAAATACATGGCGAGCGACGACCAGAAGCGCATCGAGGAGCTTGCCCGCACCGAGCCGGCAACGGCGTCCTCCCACTTCTTCTGCAGCACGCCCTCGCCTGCGACCGCCTTGACGGTCTCGATGCCGACCATGGACTCGACGAGGATCGTGTGTCTGCTGGTCTTGGTGAGCTGGGCGGCGTTGACCGAGCGCGAAAGCGGCACCTGGATGAGCAGCGTCGCCGCCAGAACGACGGGAACCGCCAGCATCGGCACCAGCGCCAGCTCGCCGACGATCATGTAGAGCAGGCCGAGAAAGATGCCGATGAACAGGAGGTCGATGGCCGAGACGATGCTCGAGGAGGTGAAGAAATCGCGCACCTGTTCGAATTCGCGGATGTGATTGGCGAATTCCCCGGCGCGGGCAGCACGGCTCGCCATCGTGGCGTCGAGCGCCTGCTCGAAGAGCACGGAGGACACCCTCATGTCGACGCGGCGGCCGGAATTCTCGATGACCCCGGCACGCAGCATGCGCAGCACGAAATCGGCACCGAGCGCGATCGCCACGCCGGCGGCGAGCGCCCACAGCGTGGCGACGGAATTGTTCGGGATGACGCGGTCATAGACGTTCATCACGAACAGGGGAAGCGCCAGGCCGAGCAGGTTGATGACCAGCGCGGCGAGGACGACATAGCTCCAGGTCGGCCAGAGCCGCATCATTACCGACCACAGCCAGTGGCCCTTCATGCGCCGCGTCATCGCCGCCTCGGAAGCGACCGCCTCCTGCTGCCTGCGGTCGGCAACGTAGATGACGATGTCCAGCCCCTCGCGGTCGAGCTCCGAGAGACGCTTCTTCTTGATGCCGGAGACGCCGGGAACGATGACGGGAGCCGTTCTCGCGCGGTGACGCTTCTCGGTCACGACGGCGGCGTCGCCGCTCTTTAGGAGCACGATGAAGGGACAGACGAGGCCCGAGACTTCGGAGGGACGCCGGTTGACGATCCTGGCCTCGAGACCCAGCCGCTCCGCGCCGCGGGCGAAGAGGTCGAGCGTCAGCAGCCCGCCCTCCAACGGCAGGCCCTGCAGGACCGCGGCTTTCGAGAAAGGCTTGCCGTGGTGGCCGGCAAGATATTCGAGCGCGGCGAGCAGCGGATCGTGAACGTCGAAGGCCTCCGGCTCCAGGACCGGCTTCTGCCCGGCGCTTTCCTTGAATGATCTGTGCCTCTGTTCCACCTTTTACCGCGATCGGGCCGATAGTGTCCGGCCTGTGGCTGGGAGGTCGGTCATTCCTGGCTCAGCGCCGGAATGTCGAACTGCGACTTCGCAGGCGAACGCAACAATGCCGGCAGCGGATCTGCCGGCACATCGGGAATTTGCGGCGCCTGGACGCCCAGCGTCTTCAGGAGGACGCCCATCTGCGCAAGCAGCTCGTAGCTGGAAAAGACGTGCAGCGCGGTCACGTTGGAGAGCTCGAACTGGCTGGCGAATTTTGCGTTCTCCGCGTCGAGCACGTCGAGCAGGCTGCGCTTGTTGGCGTTGTATTCGTCCTGGTAGGAGGCGACGACCTTGGTGTTCTGGGCGACTTCGCGCTGGACGGCCTGGACCTCGGCGCGCCCGTCGACAAGGCGCGCCCATGCGATCTCGACCTCCTGGGTGAGTTCGCGCACCAGGATCATCTGCTCGGCGATCTTTTCGGAGTAGCGCTCACCAAGTTCGGCCGTGCGGTTTCGCCTGACGCCGCCGTCGAACAGCTTCCAGCGCAGCACCACCCTCGCCTCCAGCTCGTCGTTGCGGCCGGGCGTGCCTTCGAGGTCTTCGCCGCGGGTAGCGCTGCCTTCTAGATAGACCTGCGGGTAGAGGGTCGAGCGGAACTGTTCCCTGTCGAAATAGGAGACCTCGGTCTCGGCGACCGCTTCCTTGACGCGCGGATTGTTGCGGATCGCGCGGTTGGTGACGTCGGCGACACTCTTCGGGATGCCGGTCGCGTAGCTGACCGGCGTCAGGCCGGACGGCATGACGCCGACCGCGTTCTTGTACTTGGCCCTGGCGGTCTCGCGCGCCACCTTGATCTGCGCCACCAGCGCCTTGGCGGCCTCGACACGCTCGATCGTCTGCTCGAGGTCGCCGATCGGCGCACGGCCGCCGTCGTAACGCTCCTGGATGATCCGCAGCAGCGCCCGATGGCGCTTCAGATTGTCCTCGGCAAGGGCAAGGAGGTCGCGGTGCCGGATGACGTCGATATAGGCCTCGACGCTGTTCAAGCCCACCGCTTCGGAACGGACCATGACCCGGAAGGAGGCGGCCGAGATGCTTGCCTGGGTACGGTAGATATCGTTGGCCCGCTCCCAGCCGTCGAACAGGACCTGGCGGATGCTGAGCGACGCCTGCCGGCGATCCTGCCATTGATCGTTAACGTCCGGCCCCAGCCCTTCCGGCCGGTCGATCCTCTGCTGGCCGACATCGGCATTGAGTTCGAGTTCGGGAAGGAAACGGCCCTTGGCCTGTTTGAAACTGTATTCGCTGGCGCGGCGGTTTGCCTGTGCAGCATCGATCCTGGGGTTCGTCAGTACTGCCTGCTGGACCGCTTCGCGAAGCGAAGTCGCCCGTACATGAACAGTGGAAGCCGCCAGAAAAACGGCGGCCGATACCAATCCGATGCGCAACCCCGACATACGCAACACCCCCCGAAACCCCGCCTTTCTTACACTATCCCCTGTAAAAAGGACAGAGGCGATGCCGCAGCGTAAGGAAGCGCCCATTCATTCGAAGATTACGGGCGTCCGTTCAAGATCGCCAAGTTTACGTTACTTCGTGTCGGCCACGTAAACACCGTCCCATTGTTGGCCCGGCGGGTTCTCGCGAAAGAATGCGATCCTCGATCGGTAGAGCGCGATGTAGCCACCGAGTTCCACGCCCAGCCGATCGGCATGCGGCCCCAGGCCCGCCAATGCGTCCGACGCCGCCTGCCAGTCCTGCGACCTGTAACTGCCGAGCATTGCCGCATTGGCCGTCCGCAGCGCCTGGAAGGCTTCGTTCGCGACCATGTCCTCGATGCCGAGCAGCGCGTGGATGCGCTCGGGTTCGTTCTTGCCCTTGACGCGGATCAGGTCGATCTCGACGACCGCCAGCGTGTCCGCGACGGCGATTGCGGTGTTTTCTCCGAGGATGATCGAGATGCCGTACGGCTTCGACTGGCCCTCGAGCCGCGAAGCGAGGTTCACCGTGTCGCCGAGCGCGGTATAGTCGAAGCGCATGTCGCTGCCCATGTTGCCGACGACGCACTCGCCGGAATTGATGCCGACGCCGATCCTGATCTCGTGGAACGCCTCCGCGGGATTCTGCTCGATCTCCTTGCGGCGCACGGCGTTGAGTTCTTCGACGCGCGCTATCATGTCGAGACCGGCGCGGCAGGCGCGCAGCGCATGGTCCGGAAGATCGAGCGGCGCGTTCCAGAACGCCATGATGGCGTCGCCCATATATTTGTCGATCGTGCCGTCACGATCGAGAATGGCTTTCGACAGCGCCGTGAGGAACTGGTTCATCAGCCGCGTCAGGCCCTGCGGGTTGGACTTGAAGCTCTCGGAAATGGTGGTGAAGCCGCGCACGTCGGTAAAGAGCAGCGTCAGTTCGCGCGTCTCGCCACCCAGCGTGAGTTGCTCGGGATGATCGGCGAGCCGGTCGACCAGCGCCGGCGACAGGTACTGGCCGAAGGCGCTCCTGATCTGGCGCTTCTGGCGCTCCTCGCGCATGTAGTTGGCGGTCGCCATCAGCATGAAGAGCGCGGCGAGCGCGCCGATCGGAAAGGACGCGTCGAACAGCATGCGCTGCGAATAGAAGGCCCACAGCGCTCCGGTGGCGACCATGCCGAGCACGGACACCGCAGCGAAGAACGAATAGAACGCACCCGCCTTCGGCACCAGCCAGATGACGAACAGCCCGGCCAGCGCGACCACGACCAGTTCCATGCCGATGGCATAGGCCGGCCGGTGCAGAAACTGCCGGGTCAGGATGTTCTCGACGATCTGCGCGTGGATCTCCACGCCCGGCATGAAGTTGGCGACCGGGGTTGCGCGAAAATCCTCGAGGCCCACGGCGGATGTGCCGACCACGACCATGTGGCCAGCAATGCTGGCGGCTGGCGCCTCGCCAGACATCACGCTGCCGGCCGAGACGTAGCGCTCGCGCGACGTGCCGTTGAACCAGGGCCATACCCTGCCATTGCCGTCGGTCGGCACGAAGACGCCGCCGACCACGATGCCCTCCAGCCCGGCGTCACCCGTGCGTGTCGCAAAAGCCTGTCCACCGGTGGCGATGCGCAGCATCTCGGCCGAAAGCGCGAGGCGTATGTGATCCTCGACCATCATGACGAGCGGCACGCGGCGGAAGATGCCGTCCGGGTCCGGCTCGACGGTAAAGAGGCCGCGCCCGATCGCAGCCTCGGAGATGACGGGCAGGTTCTGCACCAGGCGAGGGAATTTCAGGAGATACGGCGTCGGATCCGCGCCAAGCGCAGCATGTGGCACATCCGGAATGTTGCCGTCGCCGCCGGCAAGCGACTGGTCGTCCAGCCGCACACTCGTTTCACCGACGACGACGCGCGACCGGCGGATGGAATCGGCAAGCACCTCTTCGTTGGACGGCAGGTTCAGCAGGTCGGCCCTCGCCTGTTCCGGCAGGCCGGGATTGTCCTCGGCGATGCGGTCGGGAGACAGCCGGTCCGGCTCGGCAAAGACGATGTCGAAGCCGATGGCGACGGCGCCCATCGCGGTCAGCCTGTCGATCAGCCGCGCCACTTCCGAACGCGGCCAGGGCCACTGGCCGACCTGCTGGAGGCTCTTTTCGTCGATGTCGACGATGACGATCGGCTGCTCGACCTCCGGGCGCGGATGCAGTCGCTGGAGGATATCAAAGCCTTGGTTGCGGATGGACGAGACGAAAAGCGGATCGGCCACGCGCAGGCCCAGCAGCGCGAGAAGCAGCACGAACCCGGCAATGCGTGCGATGGCGACGCCAATCGATCCGGGAGATCGGAAGAAACGCATGCCCTGAAACCGCCCCCCTGCTGCCCTCGCTATTGATCGGCAGTGGCGCGGCGCTGTCAATCGCGCGTTCCGCAGCGGAATGCATTTGAAGCGTCACGGCCGGCTTGACCCTGCGAAACGGTTTTTCTATTTTTCGATAAATAGAAATCGAGTTGCGCGACGATGAATCTTTCGCTTGCCGGCGCCGTTCTGGTGGTCACCGGCTCCACCCAGGGCGTCGGCCGCGCCATTGCCCTCGAGGCCGCCGGCAACGGCGCCGGGGCCGTGCTTGTCTGCGGGCGCGACAGGGCGCGCGGCGAGATGGTTGCAGCGGAGGTCGAGGCGCTCGGCGCAAGCGCACACTTCGCGGCGGCCGACCTTGCCGATCCAAATGCCAGCGACACAATCGCCGACGCCGCGCTGCAGAAATTCGGCCGCATCGACGCGCTGGTGAACGCGGCCGGTGCCACCGACCGGGGCTCGATGACAACGGCCACGCCTGAACTCTGGGACCGGGTCCATGCGGTCAACACGAAAACACCGTTCTTCCTGATGCAGCGGGCGATCGCCGACATGCGCCAGCGCAACAAGCCGGGCGCCATCGTCAACATATTGTCGATCAATGTGCATGGCGGCGCCACCGACCTTACGGTTTATTCCGCCAGCAAGGCCGCCCTTGCGCTCATCACCAGGAACGCCGCGCATGCGCACCGCTTCGACCGCATCCGCGTCAACGGTATCAATATGGGCTGGGCCGACACGCCGGCCGAACGCGTGATGCATGCCGACACGCTGGGCAAGGGGCCGGACTGGCTGACCGAACAGGCCGCGCAACAGCCCTTCGGCCGGCTGCTGTCGCCGGAGGATGTCGCCCGGCTGACGCTTTTCCTGCTGTCGCCGGCGTCCGAGCCGATGACCGGCTCGCTGATCGACCAGGAGCAATGGGCCGTCGGACCGAGGGACCCATGAAGCGGCTGAGCGACGAAACCCGGCCGCTCGTGAAAGCCGGCATCCACAGGCCCGGATACGACCGCGCAACGACACGCATCGGCTTTGCCCATATCGGCGTCGGCGCCTTCCATCGCTGCCATCAGGCCGAATATACCGACGACGCGCTTGAGGCAGGTGCGGACGACCGCGCCGAGATCGGCATCAACCTCAGGCCGCCGGCGATCGAGGATCAACTCGGTCCCCAGGACGGGCTCTATACCCGCCTGCTGGTCGACGGCGACAAGGCCGACGCCCGGGTGATCGGCTCGATCCGGCGCGTTCTCGATGCCGGCCGCGAGCCTGGAAAGGCGGTTGCAGCACTTGCCGATCCCGGCATCGACATCATCACCATGACGGTGACGGAGAAGGGCTATTGCCACGTGCCGGCGAGCGGTGCGCTCGACTGGGACCGGCCGGAGATATCAGAGGATCTGAGGCGAGCGGCGGGGCGGCAGTCGCTGCCGGGTTTTCTCGCCGAGATGCTCGGCCAGCGCATGGCGGCGGATGCGCCGGTGACGTTGATCTCCTGCGACAACATTCCCGGCAACGGGAAACTCCTGAAGAACGTCGTATCGAGCTTCGCTGAAGCCTCAGACAGGACGCTGGCCGCCTGGATATCGGACAATGTGCGTTTTCCCTCCACCATGGTCGACCGCATCGTACCGGCGACGCGGCCGGAAGACGTGGCCCGCGTGAAGGAAATCACCGGCCTCGACGACCAGGGCGTGGTGGTCGGCGAGCCGTTCCGGCAATGGGTGCTCGAGGACGCCTTCAACCGCCCTCGCCCGCGCTGGGATGTCGCCGGCGCGGAGTTCGTTGGCGATGTCGAGCCATACGAATTCATCAAGATGCGCGTGCTCAACGCCTGCCAGACGGCGCTCTCATATCTCGGCGCGCTGTCAGGGCTCGGCACCACTTGCGACGACGTCCACGATCCGCTGCTGAAAAGCTTTGCCGAGCGCATGATCCTGTCGGAGTCCGCGGCGGTGCTGCCTTACGTACCGGGCATGGAGGTCGGGCCTTACCTCGATCTCACATTATCGCGGCTCGGCAATCGGGCTATCCGGCACACCAACCACCAGATCGCGACCGACGGCTCGCAAAAGATCAACCAGCGCATATTGCAGCCGCTGCGCGACCGCATGGCCAGGAGCCTCGCCTCACCGCTGCTGGAGATGGCGGTTGCCGGCTGGGTCGCCTATCTGGCGAAATCGCAGCCGGGTTTCGGGCCGGACTGGGAAGCAAGCGACCAGATCATGCCGTTCGTGGCGGATATCGCGAAAAGATCGCAGGGCGATATCGGTGTGTTCACGAGGCTGTTCATCGAAAACCGCGCGATATTCGGCGACGGGCTGGCGCAGAATACGGGCTTCATCGGCCGGGTCGGCTCGGCAGCCCGGATAATGCTCGAAGACGGCGTGGCGAAAGCGCTGGCCGGCACGATGGCCGGAGCGCCGCCTGCATAGAGCTGCAAAGGAGGACTGCTTGGGCGAGGTAACCGACAGCCGTCGCGACTATGGCGAGTTCGTCGCCGCGCTACAGGCACGAGAACCCTCGCTCAGCCGGCGGCTCCAGCAGGTCGCGCATTACCTGCTGAACAATCCCGAGGATGCGGCGATCTTCACCATAGTCGAGATCGCGCGCCGCGCCGGCGTGCCGCCGTCGGCGATCACGCGCTTCGCCAAGGAACTCGGCTTCGATGGCTTTGCCGGGTTGCAGGCGCTGTTCAAGCAACGTCTGCTCGGGCCGAGAATGTCATATGCGGAACGGATGCAGGCGGTGAACCGTGACGTCGCGGATGGGTCTCGCGAGCCCGACGACCCACGCGACCCGCACCAGGTCGCGGAAACCTTCATCCAGGCGGCCTTCGACGCATTGCTGAGATTGCGCGAGGACATCGCCGACGCGGCGCTGACGCCCTTCGTCGATGCGCTGCAAAGGGCGCGGGCGGTGCACATAGCCGCGGCGCGCGGCGCATTCGGCGTCGGCAGCTACACCTATTACGGTCTGTCGCGCATAGGCAAGCGCGCCTTCCTGCTCGACAATCTGGGCGCCATGCGCGCCGAGCAGATGGCGGCGATGGACGCCGACGACGCGCTGCTCGTCATCACCTTCGACGACTATACGCCCGAAACGGTCGAACTCGCGAGCAACGCCCATGCGGTAGGACGCACCGTGCTCGCTATCACCGACAATGAACTGAGCCCCGTTGTTCCTCTGGCCAGGCACGTCCTCTACGTGAAGGAAGGACGGCTCGGGCACTTCCGCAGCCAGGTGCCGGCCATGGTGCTCTGCCAGACGCTGGTGATGAGCCTCGGCTACCGGATGCCGGAGGTGGTGGCGGCGAAGCGGCGCTGAGATAGCCGGCATCCGCGCCCCTTAAAGTCGGCGTCATCATCGGGCCTGTCCCTAGGATCTACTCCGCCGGCAGGAAATGCATGACGTGAAGCTTGCGACTGTCGGCAGATCCTCGGAACAAGCCCGAGGATGACGGGCATTCCACTAGCCCCTGCCCAAAAACGACTACCGATCCTCGATGATCCGCAGATAGATCGCGGTGACGGCAAGGATGATGGCGCCGAAGAGGATGTCGCGCGCGCCTTCCGGCATTTTCATCACGGTCAGCAACGTCGTCAGCACCTGCAGGATGAGCGCACCGACGATGGTGCCGCCGTAGCCGCCCCTGCCGCCGAAGATGGACGTTCCGCCGATGACGGCCGCGGCGACCGAGGGCAGCACCAGCGGTTCGGCGAGCGACAGCGACGGCGCCTTGATGAGGCCGATATAGAGCAGGCCCATGATGCCGGCGAGCACGCTGGAAAATACGTAGAGCGCCAGGATGACCTGCCAGTATTTGACGCCTGACAGGCGCGTGGCCCGCTCATTGTCGCCGATCGCGTAGAGCAGCCGGCCGAAGCCGGTGCGGCGCTGGATGAAGATGAGCAGCGCCGCGATCGGAACGAACAATAGCAGCGAATTGGGAATCCCCCAGGTCAGCCCGGTGCCGAGCCAGACGAGGATCTCCGGGAATCTGGCTCCCGATGCGATGACCGTGCGCTGATATACCTGCAGGCAGCCGACCCCGATGAGACTGGTACCAAGCGTCATGATCAGCGGGTGGACGCGGAAGACGCCGATGCCGATGCCGTTGACGAAGCCGACAAGCACGGCCGGGATCAACGCGATCACGATGGCGATGCCGGATGGATTGTCCACCGCCTGCGTGGCCACGATGAAGGCGGCCATGGTCGCCACGGTTCCGACAGACAGGTCGATGCCCCCGGTCAGCATCGTCATCGTCTGGCAGCCCGCGAGCAGCGCCAGCGGAATGGCGAACTTGACCGCATTGGCGGCCCAGAAGGCGCTGATGCGCACCGGGGTGAACAGTTCGAGCGCCACCAGGAGAAGTGCGAGAAGCAGCAGAAGCGGCACGATCGGGTAGTCGCTCATGAAGCGCTTGACACGCCGGCCGAATGGAACCGGCTGGGAGGCTGTCGCACTGAGGCTCATGACGAACGGCTCCGCATTGCGATGAAGGCGCCGAACATGACGACAACCACCATGATCGTGCCTTCGACGATTGCCGTGACGTTCGGGTCGATGGCGAGCAACGTCAGGTCGGTGCGCACGAGGCGCAGGATGAACACGGCGATGATGGGGCCGATCAGGCCGCCCTTGCCGCCGCCGAGCACGACGCCGCCGAGCACGACGGCGGCGACGCTGGCCATCAGATAGGGACCAGGGATCGGCGCGCCGATGCCGGTGCTCATGGTGAGCGAAAGGCCGCCCATGGCGGCAAAGAGGCCGCCGAACGCATAGGCGAGGATTTTCGTGCGCGCCACCGGTATGCCGCTGCGAAAGGCGGCGAGCTGGTCGGAGCCGATCGCGTAGATCGACAGGCCGAGCCGCGACCGCTTGAGCGGTATCCAGACGATGCCGAGCAGCACGACGAGGAGCATGAGCGCGTTGGGAATCCAGGCGCCGATGCCGTCGGGAATGCCCGGAATGGGCAGCGTGCCGACGATCAGGCCGCGCAGCCATTCGGCTACGCCGCCGCCCGGCGCATCGAGCACCAGCAGGGCCGCTCCCTGCAGCATGAACAGCGTGGCCAACGTCACCACGATGTCGGGAACGCGGCTGACCACGATGAGGATGCCGTTCAGCGCGCCGAGCAAGAAGCCGAGGGCCAGCACGAAAGGCACGACGAAAAGCGCGTATTCCTCGCTGGCACCGGCCATCATGGAGGCAGCAGTCACGCTGGTCAGCGCCATCATCGCGGCGACCGACAGGTCGATGCCTCCGGCGATCACGACGACGGCCTGGGCCGCGACCGCGAAGGCGTAAGGCAGCACGGCGCGCGCCAGCGACCCGAAATCACCGGCGCCATAGCCCGGCTGGATGAGCTTGGTGAGGATGACGAGGGCGACGAACAGGGCGCAAAGCCCCACCACCCAACCATGCTGGCGGAGGAAGCGCATCATGGGCGAGCCGCCGGATCGGCATGGGCCTCGGCGAGGACGCCGACATCGGCCCTTGCGTCACGCGGCAGGCCATAGGCGGCGCGCGTCAGCGCCGGCTCGTCGGCGATCTCGACCGGCAGTGTATCGACGACGCGGCCGCCGAAGATGACGATGGCTCGGTCGCACACGAGTTGAATCTCCTCGAGCTCGGAGGTGTAGAACAGGACCGATTTCCCCTGGTCCGCGAGTTGCCTCAGCAGCTTGTAGATCTCCTGCTTGGTGCCGACGTCGATGCCGCGGGTCGGATCGAAGCAGAGCAGCGTGCGCGCGTCCGCCGCGATCCAGCGAGCGATCGTCACCTTCTGCTGGTTGCCGCCGGAAAGCCGCTGCACCTCGCGTTGCGCACGCGTGTCGATCTGCAACCGCTCGATGGCGCTCTGCACGGTGGCGTTCTCGCGGCGCCTGGCGATCGGCCCCCAATTGCGGAAGGCGGCAGAGAAGGGCAGCGCTATGTTTTCCTTGACCGACTGCTGCATGGCGAGCGCCTCCGTGCGGTCGCCGGGAACGTAGACGAGACCAGCCTCGATGGCGTCGGCCGGGTGGGAGAAGCGGACAGGTGTGCCGTCCACCTCGATCGTTCCCCCATCCGGCCTGATGGAGCCGGCAAGTGCTGCGAAAAGCTCGTCCTGGCCCTGACCTTCGAGCGCGACGACGCCGGCGACTTCGCCGTCCTTCAGGTCGAAGGAAACATCTTGCAGCTTGGTCGCGACCTGCAGGTTGCGCACGGCAACGCGGGTAGCATTGCCCGAAGCCGCGGCCTCGCCCGCGCGACGCGACGCGACGCGACGCTTCTCGACCTTGGCGCCGAGCATCAGTTCGACGATGCGCTCCTCGACGCCCGGCTCGATGTCGACAACGCCGACGGTTTCGCCATCGCGCAGCACGGTGGCGCGGTCGCAAAGGGCCGAAATCTCGACGAAACGATGCGAGATGAAGATAACGGAACGACCCGTCTCGCCCTGGCGGCGCACCACGTCGAGCACGCGCTCGGCGAGATTTGCCGGCAGCGCCGCCGTCATCTCGTCGAGCAGAAGGACGTCCGGTTCGACGGCGAGCGCGCGCGCAAGGTCGAGCACCCGCTGGATCGCCAGCGGCACGTCCCGCGCGGTGTCGCGCAGGTCGAGGTCGGGCACGCCGAGTTCCTCGACCCACCGGCGGAACGGCTCAATGGGGGTCCGTGTCAGCTTGAGGTTGGAAAGCACGTCGAGATCGGGGATCAGCGACGGTTCCTGATAGACCGGCACCAACCCCGCCAGCCGGGCCTTGGCCGGCGAGCGTATGTCGCGTTCCTGGCCGCGCAAGAGGATCTTGCCGGCATTGGCCGGGATCGCGCCGGTGAGTATCTTGACCAGCGTCGACTTGCCGGCGCCGTTGGCGCCCATCAGCGCATGCACCTCGCCCGGCAGCAGCGACAGCGACGCGTTCTTCAACGCGGCGACGGCACCGTAGTTTTTCGCCACGCCGGTGGCGTCGAGGAGCGGAGAAGTGGTCACAGCAACCCTTGATCGGCTTCTTTAGTCGTCGCGCGTTGCAATCGACCCCCACTCCGTTTCGCTTCGCGAACCACCTCCCCCCGAACGACGGGAGAGAGGAAGAACCGCCGGCGACCTTGGCACATTTCCTCCCCCCCGGGCCGGGGGAGAGGTGGCCGTAGGGCCTGAGTGGAGGGCTTCAGCAGCAATGCCCTTTGGTTTTATCCGGGCTTATTCGCCGGGGCCCTTGCAGGCCACGATCTGCTCCTTGGTGTAGGTCGTCCAGTCCGGGATCGAGATCGACACCGGCCATTCGGGCGAAAGCGACGGATCGGCGGCTTCCTTGAGCTTGGCCTTGCCTTCCTCGGTCACGTTTTCCCAGATTTCCGGCTGAACGAGCACGGTCTGCTCGGCCGGCTTCTGGCCGTCGAGTATCTGGATCGCCAGCGTGACGCCGGCGCCGCCGATCGAGCCGGGATTGGTGACGGCCGCGCCCTTCAGGCCTTCGACATTGATGAGCTGGCCGACGAAGCCGGCATTGTCGGCGCCGACGACCGGCACCAGCGGGGCGCCGGACTCGACCAGCGCGTCGACGATCACATTGTCGATGCCCGAGGTCCAGATCCCGTCGAACGGCACGCCGGTGGCGATGTAGTCGAGAATCTGCTGCTTGCCCTGGTCCTGCTGCCAGCCGGTGAATGTCTCCTGGGCAACCTTCACGTCGGGGAATTCGGCGAGAGCGCGCTTGAAGCCCTTGTCGCGGTCGCTGTCGGCGGAAGCACCCGCAGCACCGCGCATGTAGACGACATCACCCTTGCCGCCCATCTGTTCGAACAGCCACTTGGCGCCGAGATAGGCATATTCTTCCTGGTTGTTGGAGATGATGTAGGAGGACGGCTCGGTCACCGTCTGGTCGACCGCGACCACAGTGATGCCGGCCGCATTGGCTTCGGCGAGCGCGGCCTGGATGCCGGCCGGATCGGCCGGATTGACGACGATGGCGTCGACCTTGGCGCTGATCAGGTTGCGCAGATCCTCAAGCTGGCCGGCAGCATCGGTGTTGCGATGGGCGATGTTGAGCGCCTTGACCTTGCCGGAAGCAAGCGCCTGCGCCTTGATCGCGCAGATCATCTCCTCGCGCCAGCCATTTCCCTGCACGGTATTCGATACACCGATCGTGTAGTCCTGCGCGACAGCCACGCCGCCGAGCATGGTAGCGCCGAGCGCTGCCAGCCCGATCGTCTTCAAGAGTTTCATGGTCTTCTCCCTGAAAAAAATGCTTTTCGCGCCTGGTCCTCGATACGAGCCGTCAGGCGCACCCCGGTGCCTTTATGAGCAGAGTTCTACAGTTGCGGCGTGACCGGTGTCCAGACACCTCCCGCCTCATTGCTTTCGACCGACGCCTCGATGAAACGCATTCCGATAAGCCCGTCTTCGATGGACGGAACGAGAGCCGCAAGCCCCGTATCCATCAATTCCCCCCGCCGGCGCGCCGAAATCAGGGCGATGGCGTCGCGGTAGAGATTGCCGAAGCCCTCGACATAGCCTTCCGGGTGCTCGGCCGGCATGCGCGACACCCGCGCCGCCTCGCCGCCGACCTCGGCGCCGCCGCGGGTCAAAATCACGTGAGGCTTGCCGAACTCGCAAAAGTGCAGGTATTCCGGCTCGTGTGCGTACCATTCGAGGCCGGCCTTGTCGCCATAGACCTTGACCGACAGGCGGTTGTAGTTGCCTGGAGAGACCTGGCTGGCAACGAGCACGCCGCGCGCGCCCGAAGCATAGCGCATCAAGACATGCGCATTGTCGTCGAGGCGGCGGCCGGGAACGAAGGTGGTGAGGTCCGCGGCCACTTCCGACGGCACCATGCCGGAGACGAACTGGGCGAGGCTGAAGGCGTGCACGCCGATGTCGGCAAGACAGGCCGAGCGCCCTGCCCGTGCAGGATCCGTGCGCCATTCGGCCTGCTTGTGGCCGCCGGCGTCGATCGGCTGCGTGAGCCAGTCCTGGATATATTCGGCGCGCACGATGCGGATCGCGCCGAGCGCGCCCGAGGCGACCAGTTCGCGCGCGTGGCGCACCATGGCGTAGCCGGTATTGTTCAGCGTTACGGCGAAAACGAGGCCGGATTTCTTCGCGAGCGCGGCAAGTTCCTCGGCTTCCGCGAGCGTGGTGGACAGCGGCTTGTCGCAGATGACGTCGATCCCGGCCTCCAGAAAGGCGCGGGCCACCGGCGCATGGAGATGGTTCGGCGTCACAATGATGACGGCCTCGATGCCGTCCGGCCGCCTGGCCTCGGCCTCGGCCATCTTGCGGTAGTCCGAGTACGAACGGTCCTCGGCAATGCCGATGTCGGTACCGGAAAGCCTTGCGTTCTCGGGATCGGAAGACAGTGCTCCGGCGACCAGCTCGGCGCGATCATCGAGCCGAAGCGCCATTCGGTGCACCGCGCCGATAAAGGCATTGCGGCCGCCCCCGACCATGCCTACCCGCAGGCGGCGCGAACCGATTCCGTCACCGGTGGCGTAAACCATGTCGACCTTTCACTTCCTGCAAAGTGCGCTCCGCCAAGGCCACAAAAGCCTTCCCCGCCCCAATGCGAAGAGTAGTGCACAGAGATTTCCAGCCGTCAATAAATGAAATTATCGTTCCATTTCTCGCTGCGCCTTCATCGCGCGCATGATGCGGATTACATATCGTCGAAAACAGGATTCGCAACCGAGGAGCGCCAGACGATGGGTCATGTCGAGATCGAGGCAGAGGGCGTCAAAGCGCGCATCGAACTCCAATTCGGGATGATTTCCGAATTCGCCGTCGAGCGCGGCGGGCGCAAGATCTCGATGTTGCACAAGGCCCCCTGGCTGGGTGAAAAGATGCCGGAAGACGCAGCGCCGCATCTCGGCGGGCTGGCCGGCGACTTCTTCTGCGCGCCTTTCGGCGACGCCTCCGCGGACGGCGCGCCGACGCATGGCTGGCCGGCCAACGCGACCTGGACGCATCTCGGGACGGAACGGAGGGACGGCGAGACGATCGCCCGCTTGAGGCTCGATCGGAAGGCCATGGGCGCCGACCTCGTCAAGGAGTTGCGGTTGGTGGACGGCCATCCCTTCCTCTACCAGCGCCATGTCTTCACCGGCGGCGCGGCCGACGGGATGGCGGCCGCCAATCACGCCATGGTGTCGCTGCCGAATGGCGGGCAGTTGAGCTTCTCGCCGAAGCGCTGGTGGGAGACGCCGCAAATCCCACTCGAGCCCGATCCGGCGCGCGGCCGTTCGCAGCTCGCCTGCCCGGCCAAAAGCGAAGTCCCCACGCGTTTCCCGCTGGCAGCGGGCGGCGAGGCCGACATCACCCGCTATCCCTTCGCGGCGCGCCATGAGGATTTTATCGCCGGCGTCGAGGCCGAGGGCAGCCCGCTCGGCTGGACGACCGTGGCGCGCGAAAAAGAGGGCGATCTCTTCGTCAGCCTGCGCAACCCGAAGCGGCTGCCGATGACCATGCTGTGGTTCTCGAACGGCGGGCGCGACTATGCCCCGTGGAGCGGGCGTCATGTCGGTTGCCTCGGCGTCGAGGAAGGGCTGAACCGCGCGATGCTGGGCGATTCGCTCGCCCGCATACCCCATCCGCTCGACGCCGCCGGCGTGCCGACCGGGCTGACGCTCGTGCCC
>JALYWP010000128.1 GCA_030852655.1 Pseudomonadota bacterium
GGCCTCGCCCGCCCGGGCGACATCGGCGCCGACGTCTGCCACATGAACCTGCACAAGACCTTCTGCATCCCGCATGGCGGCGGCGGTCCGGGCGTCGGCCCGATCGGCGTCAAGGCGCATCTCGAGCCGCATCTGCCGGGCCACGTCGCGGAAGGCTCACGGCACGCCGTGTCGGCAGCCCCCTTCGGCAGCGCCTCGATCCTGCCCATCACCTGGATGTATATCCGCATGATGGGCCCCGACGGCCTGAAGAAGGCGACCGAGATCGCCATCCTGTCGGCAAACTACCTGGTCGCGCGGCTGGGCAACCATTATTCGGTCCTCTACCGGGGCCGCGGCGGCCGCGTGGCGCATGAGTGCATCCTCGACACCCGCGTGCTCAAGGAGCGCTCCGGCATCACCGTGGACGACATCGCCAAGCGGCTGATCGACTACGGCTTCCACGCGCCGACCATGTCGTTCCCGGTGGCGGGAACGCTGATGGTGGAGCCGACGGAGTCCGAGCCGAAGGCCGAGGTGGACCGTCTCTGCGAGGCGCTGATCGCCATCGCCGACGAGGCAGGGAAGGTCGAGAAGGGCGAATGGCCGGAAGAGGACAACCCGCTGGTCAACGCTCCCCACACCGCCGCCGAAGTTCTGGCGGACGACTGGAAGCACCCCTACTCGCGCATGGAGGCCGCCTATCCGGCCGGCAATGCCGACACGCTGGTCAAATACTGGCCGCCGGTCTCGCGCATCGACAACGTTGCCGGCGACCGCAACCTTGTCTGCTCCTGCCCGCCGATCAGCGACTACGTGAACGCGGCGGAGTAGAAGGCGCGATACAGAGGCCAGGGCTTACCTGGCCTCCCTTTCCTCTTGCGAATGCAGCGTCCCGGAACGCGCCTTCAGCTGACCAGCCGCAATTCTCCGCTTTCGACACGATTGCGTCCTGCACGCTTGGCGGCGTAGAGCGCGTTGTCGGCGCGCGCTATGACATGTTCGACGGCCGCCCCCTTGGTATCGCCGAACGCAATCCCGGCGCTGGCCGTACAGCGGAAGTACTCGCCCTCTGCCGAAATCCTCTCGATGGCGGAGAACGCCCCCAGGATGCGCTCGGCTACAGCTCTGGCCTCCTGCGGGGAAACCCCCCTCATGACCATCGCGAATTCCTCGCCGCCAAGGCGCGCCTTGGGATCGGTGGAGCGTCCCTGGTCACGCAGCGTATCGGCAAAGGCGCGAATGACCTGGTCGCCGACGGCGTGGCCGTAGCGGTCGTTGACGCGCTTGAAATGGTCGAGGTCGAACAGAACCACGGCTTCGTTCTCGATCAGCATTTCCGGGTGTGCGCAAGCAAGGCCGCGCCGGTTCAACAGCCCGCTCAGCGGATCGCTCATGGCGGAAAGCTGGTTGCGCCTCGCGAGCCGCATCTGGTCGACCGACAGCGTCATGGCTCCTGCGCCGGTAAGCGCCAGGATCGAAATGACGGTATTGAGCTCCTCGGCCCAGTTCTGCGGCGGATAACCGATGCTCCACTGTCCGCTCGCCACGATCACCGCGCCGCAGAGCGCAAAGCTCACCCCTGTCACGAGATAGAGAAACGCAAGACCCCCGAGGGCGAAGGGCGAATCCCTCCAACGCCGGAGATAGGTCAATCCGCCCATTGTCAGCAGTGTCGCGGTCAGCCCGTTCTGCAGCACGAGCGCCACGCCGTCATAGCCGGCGGCAAAGATCGGCGGGGCGATCAGAAGGTATGGAATGGATACGAGCAGGACCAGCTTCAGCGGCCGGAAGCTTTCATCGAAATATTTGCGGACGGATGCATAGAGATAGGCCGCACCGACCGGCAGCAGCGCGCAGGCCAGCACGCCCGCGAATACATGTCCCTGGCGCGCATAGAACCAGTAGGCGAACACATGCAGGATGAGGAAGCCGACGCCGATCGACCAGCCCATCTTGTAATAGGCCTCCCGGTCGGCCGTCCACATGGTCAACATGGTCATGCAGAGGCCTATGCCTGCAACCGCCGCACCAAGCAGCATTGAAGTCATGTCGAACATTCGGAGTTTTTACCTTCGGGCCCCAGCTGCTTTCGGCGCTTGAGATCGGAGCTTGCGCTCTACGAAACAGGAGTCTTTATCCCACAAGCGGGGCACGCTCCATCGGCGATGGGTTCTGTCCACGATCTTGGTTGCCAAATCGTCAATGGGGATGGCTCTAGCGCATGTCTCCCGCAGTGTGTAGCGGTTTCAGCGGAAAGACATGCGTCGAATCAAGAGTCCCTCGGCGTTCGAAGAATCGAAGCCGATGTGCTGAAGTGTTGGCGGCCGATCGGCACGCCAGGAACAGCCCTGGCGACGTCACCACCACAGTGGCGCGCCGATCTCACATTTGTCAGCAGAGAGAAGCGGCGTCAGCTCAGGCCTTGTTGAGCAGCGCGAGATTGGCTTCGACCACCGCCGGGTCGGCAAGACCCGTTCTGGCCTCGTTCAGCAGTTGGCGGGCCTTTTTCTTGTTGCCGCGCAGAAGCTGGGAATAGCCCATATTATTCAGGACTTCCGGTCGGCGGCCGGCAACCTTCAGCAACTGGTCGTAGGCCCGGTCGGCAAAGTCGAAGCGGCCAAGCTGGTCGTAGGAGGCGGCGAGCCCCATCCATGCCTCGGGGTTGTCGGCACGCAACTCGACAGCTTTCCTGAAATGCTTTTCGGCGAGGCCGTAGTTGGCGGCGCGGAACTGCGCCTTGCCGGCCGCGAGATCGCCTTGGCCGATATTGGCCGTGGCCGGCGCGATCGACGTCGTCGCCGTCTTGTCGACGCCCTGCGTGGTACAGCCGCCGACCATCAAGGCCGCGAGGATAGCGGTCGCCGCCGTGGTATGAAACTTGCCCATTGTCCCTGTCCCGCCACGCCCGGTTTTTCCGGGTCGTTCAACGATGGGAGACTAGCTCAAAGGCATTTAAACTTCGGTGCGCAAGCACGCTTAAGATTAACTTGCAGCGTTACGCTTCGTTTACCGCGGAGCTTCACTCGGCGGTCATCTTCACGATGATTGGGATGATCGCCACCATCAGCACCACCGGAAGGATGCACACCGTCACCGGCACCGACATCTTGGCCGGCAACGCGTGCGCCTTTTCCTCGGCCAGCGACATGCGCTTGTGGCGCATCTCGTCGGAGAACACGCGCAGCGCACCCGACAGGCTGGTGCCCAGTTCCTTGGACTGCTGCAGCAACGTCGCGAAGGAGCGAACCTCGTCGAGGCTCAAGCGGTCTGCTAGCGACTTCAGCGCGTCGTCGAGGTTGCGCCCGGCCCGCAGTTCCAGGGACACGAGCTGCAGGTTCTGGCTGAGCCCGGGATAGCTCGCCGCCAGTTCCTTCGACACGCGCTCGATACCGGCTTCCATTGCCATGCCGGCATCGGAACAGACGATCATCAGATCCATGAAATCCGGGAAGCCGTTGCGGTATTCGCGCATCTTGGCGGTGATCATCCGTCCGAGCACGAGGCCGGGCAGGAAATAGCCGCCGGCCCCGGCCATGATGACCAGAGACCAGCGGCTGAAGGTCGTCGCTTCCGCGCTCGCCATCCAGTTGTTGACCAAGAACGCGCCGACTGCGCCGACGAAGAAGCATCCGAAGCGGATGAGGAAGAAGGTGCCGACCGCGCCGGGGTCCATGTAGCCGGCCTGTATCAGCTTGAGGCGCAGCCTTGCTACGTTCTCCGGATCGCTCTTGGCGTAGAATTCGTGCGCGGTCTTGGCAGCCTTCTCGCGCACGGCGTCGACATTCTTCTTTTTCTCCGGCTCTGCCGCTGCCGCCACCGGCGTCTGCGTCTCGACCTTGAGGCGGCGCTTCATGTCGTTCTGTTCGGCGCGCACCGCAAGCGTCGACCACCCGACGGCAAGGCCGCCGCCTGCAAGCAAAAGCAGCGCAACCGGCATCAGCGACGTCGGGCGCAGCGAAGCGAGGAAGATGATGAGCTCTTCCATGGTCAGAACTTGAAATTCGACATCTTGAACATCATCGCGTTGCCCAGCATCAGCCACGCGACCGAGGCGCCGAGCAGGTACCAGGTCATCGGCTC
>JALYWP010000305.1 GCA_030852655.1 Pseudomonadota bacterium
CCCCACCTGCGATCCATAAGCGGCTTTACATCAAGCGGGTAACAGGTTCGATCCCGCCTCTCTTTGCTTGGACGATTTGTCTGCGCCATCTCAGATACCGAGTTCGCCAGCTTCTTCGTGACCCAAAGGATGTCATCGCCTCGCTGTCGAGCCATATGGAACGGAGCCATCCATTCCGGACGGCTCGCTTCATCTTCAAGCCTCAGATGAAGAGAGAGCTTGCGAGCTAGCTTTCGGATTCTCTGGAACTGAGACGACTTTCTGGCGTTGACTCCCAATCACCGAGGGAGAGCATTGACTTCACAACATTCATCGTCTCCGCGTAGCCCGACAGTTGCGTACTGGTGGGCGATGATCGTCGCCGTCGTTCTGGTAGTCTTCGGGCTACTCATTGCCGGAGGGGGACTCTGGCTCGTTACACTCGGCGGGTCCTGGTACTATTTGCCCGCCGGCGTTGCGCTGATCTTGACGGCCTGGTTCCTGGTCCGGCAGGATCCGATGGCGATTTGGGTATACCTCGTAACCTATATCGCCACCGTCATCTGGGCTTTATGGGAAGCTGGGCTGGATCCTTGGGCTCAGGTTCCAAGGCTCGTGGCACCCACAATCGTGCTGATCCTGGTGCTGACGACGTTGCCCGCATTGCGCGGCCCGGTGCGGCGCCAGGGTGCCGGAGCGGTGGCTGCCGTCTTGGTATTGGCGGGCGCCTTGGGCGCGATCGGCATCGCAGACCAGGGCGTGCAGACCACTCTTGCCCAGGAATCCGATGAACCGCCAGCTCCGGCTGAAGCGCCTGCTTCTACACGTTCCGGACACGGCGTGACACCTGACCCGTCGACCGGAGATCCCGCCGCGCCAGCAACTGCGGACGAAACCGCTCAACCAAGCGGCAATATCGGCCCGCTTGGGGAGCCGAGCGGCGAGCGGGATGCGGAAGGCACCGAGCCTTCCGCGCTTACTACGGAGGTTACGGCACAGGCAACATCGGGACCAGCCTATGCAAAGCTGAAGACTGGCGAAGACTGGCCAGCCTACGGCGGCACCGATCATGCGTTGCGCTATTCGCCCCTGACGCAGATCAACAAGGACAATGTAGGGCAGCTTGAAAAAATTTGGGAATTTCGCACCGGCGATCTGCCGGAGAACGAAGAACCGTTCGGCAACCAGAACACGCCCATCAAGGTTGGCGATCGCCTCTATCTCTGCTCGGCACTGAACAAGATCAGCGCACTTGACGCCGCTACCGGTTCCGAATTCTGGACCTACGATCCCAAGACGCCTACTGACGCAATCGGCTACAATGCTTCCTGCCGCGGCCTCGTCTATTTCGAGGATCCGACTGCCGAGCGTACGGAAATCTGCGCGACCCGGGTCATCAATCTGACCCATGACGCACGCATGATCGCGCTCGATACCGAAACGGGGCAGCCATGCCCCGGTTTTGGCGATGGCGGCATCGTCAATCTGATGGAAGGCATCGGCGACTCCGCGCCTGGCTTCTATGCTCCCACTTCGCCTCCGACGCTGGTGCGCGACGTACTGGTGGTGGGTAGCCAGGTGAGCGACGGGCAGTCGCGCGAAGCTCCATCCGGCGTCATCCGTGGCTACAACGCCGCTACCGGTGAACTCGACTGGGCCTGGGATATGGGGCGGCCGGGCGAAAAGGGCCTGCCGCCGGAGGGCGAGGTATACACTCCAGGCACCCCCAATATGTGGACCATTGCCTCAGGCGACAGTGACCTTGGCCTCGTCTACCTACCCATGGGCAATGCAGCCGTCGACTATTGGGGCGGCGATCGCTCGGAAGCAGAGAACACCTACTCGACAGCCATCGTGGCGCTGGACGTCGAAACCGGGGAAGTCGCTTGGCATCACCAGACGGTGCACTATGACGTGTGGGACTATGATCTGGGCGGCCAGGGCACGCTGGTGGACTTCCCCACGCCCGAAGGCCCGGTGCCGGCGATCATCATGCCGTCCAAGCAGGCTCAGTTCTACATTCTCGACCGTCAGACAGGCGAGCCACTGGTCAATATCGAGGAACGGCCAGCGCCGCAGGGTGGAGTCGAGCCCGAGCGTTTATCGCCAACCCAGCCCTATGTGACCGACTTCCCGAACCTGCTCAAGCCCACGATCACGGAAGCCGATATGTGGGGGGCCACGCCGCTCGACCAACTGTGGTGCCGCATCCAGTTTCGCCAGGCCTCTTATGACGGAGCCTACACACCACCGACCGTGGACCGGCCTTGGATCCAATTCCCCGGCTACAATGGGGGTGTGGATTGGGGCGGCGTGGCCGTCGATCCCGAAAAGGGCATCATGATCAGCAATTACAACAACATGCCCAACTACAACCAGCTGGTACCGCGCGAGGAAGTGGATGCACTAGGCATCCTGCCGATTACTGACCCGAACTACGATTCGGAAGCCGGATCGGGTTCACATGGCAGCATCAGCCCGCAGGCCGAGACACCTTATGGCATCCGCGTCAATGCCGGCTGGCGGGTGCCGTTCACCGGCTTGCTCTGCTCTGAGCCACCTTATGGCGGCATCGCAGCGATCGATCTCAATACCCGCGAGGTGCTGTGGGACCGCCCGTTCGGCACTGCCCGCAGGAACGGCCCCTTCGGCATCCCGTCGATGCTGCCTCTGGAGATCGGCACGCCCAACAATGGGGGCGGCGTGATCACCGCATCGGGATTGTTTTTCATCGGCGCCGCGACGGACGATCTCTTCCGTGCCATCGACGTGGAGACGGGCGAGCGGCTCTGGGAAGTTGAACTTCCGGCAGGCGGCCAGGCCACGCCGATGACCTATGAAGCGGGCGGGCGCCAGATCGTGGTGATCAATGCCGGCGGCCATGACTTCATGGAGACTACGATCGGCGACTACTTCATCGCCTATGCGTTGCCTGCCCAGGGCATCAGCGGCGAAGGCACGGCGCAACCCTAGCGCGCCGCGGCAGGGAAGAGCGTTTTCCGGATTTCCTTTGTGCATGAATGCGCAGATGCTAGCCAATCTGCTGGATCCGTTGCTGCGATGCCGCGATGGAGGCGCTGGTGGCCCAAACTGCCCGGTGGCTTCACCTCGTCCCGTCCGACCTTCCCACCAGGAGCGGCTTGCAGGTTTGCAGGCGATACTGCGTTACACCATTTCGATCTTCGTGATTTCCTGGGCCTGGCCGCTCTCTACGAGATCTGGTCGTTTCCGGTGATCCTCTCCGGCCGGTCGGCATATTCGGGGCCGTGGTCGCGAGCTGGCTGTTCGGCTAGAATTCGCTAGGAACCTCTACGAGCGGACAGCAGCGTCGAAGAGGCGGTCACACAAGCCGCCGCCTGAGCCTGCGGCCCATCATCATGACGTCGCTCTCATTCAGTTTCGGCGTGTTGCCGCTGGTTGTCGCCTCAGATGCGGGATCAGGCGCGCAAAACGCCATCGGCATCAGCGTTCTCGGCATGATCGACGCCATGATTCTGGGCATCTTTCTCGTGCCGGTCTTCTTCATCGTAGTTGCGAAGCTGTTCGCCATGAGAGTGCCGGCAAGGGCCGCGCAGCCCGGCACCTAGACACCGTCATCCTTGGGTTAAGCCCTTGGACTGGTTTGTCACAACTACCGTCTTCACGCCCGCTCGTCACACGCAACGGATTCCGGAACCATTCATCCGCCCTTTCGTTCTCGAAACGAGTTGCAGGACACCGTTGTTCGCGGACGAATTTTAGCGGCCTCTCCGACGACCTGCCGCGCTCCGGCCTTGAAGGACGTCCGCCGCAACCGACGGATCCGTCAACAAGGAGACGACGATGATTACCAGAATGCTGGCACTGACAGCCGCCGCCCTGCTCTCGGGCAATGCGTTGGCACAGGAGACGGACCAGGAGGTCACTGCCGCCAAGGCTGGCTTCGTCGATGGCGAAGGCAATGCTAACGGCAATGCAGAACTGACCGCGGTTGCTTCCGGTGGCGTTTTGATCAAGGTCGAGATCACCGGGCTCCCGACAGGCGAATGGGTGGCGTTCCATGTCCACGAGACGGGATCCTGCGACCACACGACCGCGCATAAATCGGCCGGCGGGCATTTCAATCCCGGGTCTAATGACCATGGCTTCATGGCCGCGAGCGGGCCACATGCGGGAGACATGCCGAACCAGTACGTGGCCGAGGATGGCACGTTACGAACAGAGGTGTTCAACGGCATGGTTACGCTGGATGATGGAGAAGCCGGGATCAAGGGCCGCGCCTTGATGATCCACGCAAAGGCCGACGACTATGAAAGCCAGCCGTCGGGTGATGCTGGAGACAGGCTTGCCTGCGCCGTGATTGAATAGAACTGCGCAAGGCTACGCTTCCCATCGGAAACGGTCATCTGCTCATTCTCGTTCGAGCCGTACCCTTCGTGAACGCCTTTCCGTGACGTCGAGCAGAGATGCGGCGAGATAGAGCGCCGCGACCAGGTAGATCGCTGCCGCCGGGACCCACATGATGAGCCCTGCCAGTTGTTGATCCTCGATCGGTGTCAATCCAAAAGCAGCGGTTGAGTGACCGTATGCCGGATAGAGCACGGTTGGCGTCAGCGTCAGGAGCGCCCCCATGAGGCCACCATGAATGAGCGTGAGCACGATGCCCACCATGCCTGCCATCAGCGCGGTTGGCGAACGCACGGAAAGCAGGGTGGCGTACCAGAAGGCGAGTCCCGTGAAGAAGAAGCTGGCATGTTCGAGGTCATGCATCATCGTGTTGGCAAGCGCGGCCTGAAACATGCCCGGCGCATGCCATATCCAGACCGCCGCACCATGAATGAGCGCGGCAGGCAGCGGTCTCATAATGGGCTTCAGCATACGTGCGAGGCCGCGTATGCCGGAATTGAGCGCGGCCCCGCGACGTGCGCCGCGCGGCAGGGCGAAAGCCAGTACCACCTCGGGCCGTCCGAGAACGACGAGCGGCGGAACCGCCGCTATCAGTATGACATGCTGCACCATATGCGCGGTGAGCAGAGCCCCAGCCATTCGCTCAAGCGGTGACGCCAACGCGACGAGAAGCAACGCACAGCCTGCAAGGAAGCAGGATGCGCTGGTTTCGCTGACGCCCCGGCCGGTGCCGGCTCCGCGCCACAAACGGATCAGGCCGTAGAGATAGAGGGCGACCGTCAACAGAACTGCTGCCACGACCCAGATATCGGGGCGCCAATCACGCCAGGCTTGCGATCCCGGCTCGGCCGCCACATGCGCCTGCGCGGGCGAAATCGTCAATGAGATGAAAATGGCAAGGAAATGCAGGCGCCGCATCGCTCGGCCATTCATATGCAAACGGGAATAACGAGCGCAGGCAGCGCCTGCAGCAGGATAGCGGCGGCCGAATAGATGCCGAGCGCTGCCCCGAGCCAACGCAGAAAGCGTGGCGTATCCGGTTCGCCGGCGAATACGCGGCTTTCTCTGCGCCATGCGAGGATCGACAGCCATGCGAGGAGCAGGAGCGCCACCACCGTCGATATCCCTATCGCGAACGGCACTATGCTGATGCCGAGCAGGCGCGAATCGGCGAATGCTCGGGCACAGGCGAGTGCAGCGAAGATATAAATGAACAGGAAGTGCGATCCCCAGATAAGAAGGCCCGCGGAGGCGAGAAGAAGGCGCGGAGCAAAGCCCTTTTTCACGGCTACGTTCATCCCGCCACCCGCGGAAAGCCGTGCACGACGAGCAGCCCGATCAGCGCTTGGGCGGTCGTGTAGTGCCAAAGCAGCATTGTGTTGTCGAACGTCGAGCGCCGTACGCCGTCGAGCTTACCCGTAAGAGCACGCGCGACGGTGAAGCCGCCCATGATCGCCACGGCTCCGACGAACTGGCCCTGCAGCGCCGAGAAAGCGTAGACCATCGCGCCATAGCTATGGGCTGTCGGGTCCAGATCCGAGCGCCAATGGCCGTAGATTTCCAACATCAATCCGCCTGCAAGCAGCACAATTCCGGCAGCCAGCACAATCGACGCGGGTCCTCGCGCAAATCCATTCGGCGATCTCAGAATGCGACCAGCAATGAAGACCAAGGCGCTGCTGGTGACATAGAGGGCAGCCGACCCGAAACCCCAGGCCGGAGGCGTCGGCGTTACAGCCGCCGGCGGCCATGCGCCGGGATTGACGGTCCAGAGGAAGAAATAGCTGAAGACGAGACAGGCGAAGAGACTGCCGCTGAACAGGATGAAGGTGACCACCGCCCACCAGGAATGCGACATCGGCCCCGTCGCGTAGACCGGAAGTGTGAGCCCTCCTCCGATGTCGACCGGGCCGGCCTCCGGGCCAGGATCGGTACTCCATGCCCAGACGACCATCAAGACGATGGCAAACGCGCCTACCGCGATCGACGGCAGCACGAGCTTGAAGGTCAGGCCGAAGAAGAAGGCGGCGGTGCAGATCGCCGCAAGCACGGGCAACCAGTCCGGCTCGTTGGGCAACTGCAGGACATGCTGCGGCCGGGCGTCTATGGGGCTGGTGACGATCGTCTCTCGCTGCCCCGTCATCGTGCCGGGAAGAAAATACCGGCCGGCTTCGACGTCCTCCGCGAGATTAGGCTGGTCCCAGATCGGGTCGCGGGCGGTGACGATCGGGATGGAGCGCGTCTGGTATACGTCGTTCGGCAGCCACTCCAGCGTGCTAGCGTTCCATATGTTTCCCGGCCCCTCCCCGAAGGTGAACCGGAATTTGCGCGCCACGTCGATCAAGAACAGCAGGACGCTTGCCGCGATGATGAAGGAACCGACGGTCGAGACGAGATTGAGGGCCTGCCAGGGAAGTTCCACCGGGTAGGTATAGACACGCCGCGGCATCCCGATGATGCCGGTCACGTGCATCGGCAGAAATGTCAGGTTCACGCCGAGGAACATCAGTCCGAATACCCAGCGGCCGACCCGTTCCGAGAGCGCATTCCTGCTCATCGCCGGAAGCCAGTAGTAGAGCGCGGCGAAGAGCGGGAACACCATGCCCCCGATCAGCACATAGTGAAGATGCGCGACGATGAAATAGGTGTCGTGGACCTGGAGGTCGAACGGCACCATGGCAACCATCACCCCGGTGAGGCCACCCATGGTGAAGATGCAAAGGAAACCGAGGATGAACAAAGCGGGCGTATTCAGTTGGATGCGTCCCGAGGCGATTGTCGCAATCCAGGCGAATATCTGGATGCCGCTCGGGATCGCGACTGCCATGCTGGCTGCCGAAAAGAAACTCATCGAAAGCTGCGGCAGCCCGGTCGCGAACATGTGATGCACCCAAAGGCCGAAACTGACGAAGCCGGTGCCCAGGAGCGCAAGCACGACCAGCCGATAGGCGACGAGCGGCGCCTGTACCACCGTCGGAATGATCACCGACACCATGCCGGCGGCCGGCAGAAAGATGATGTAGACCTCCGGATGGCCGAACAGCCAGAACAGGTGCTGCCACAACAGCGGGTCGCCGCCCTTGTCGGCAATGAAGAACGGCCAGTGGAAGGCGCGCTCCAGTTCGAGCAGCAGCGTCGCGAGGATTACCGCCGGAAAGGCTAGGATGACCATGACGGCAAAGACCAGCATGGCCCAGGCATAGATCGGCAGCTTGTCCAGGCTCATGCCGGGCGCTCGGGTGCGCATGATGCCGACGATCAATTCGATCGCGCCGGCGACGGCCGAGATTTCTATGAACCCAATGCCGAGCATGTACATGTCGGCATTGGTGCCGGGCGAAAACATGAACGAGGTCAGCGGCGGATACATGAACCAGCCGCCGTCTGGCGCCAGATCGAAGAACAGGCTGGAAAAGAAAATCAACCCGCCGATGAAATAGGCCCAAAAGGCATAGGCGCCCATGCGCGGAAACGGCAGGTCGCGCGCGCCCAGCATGTTTGGCAGGAGCAATATGGCTACGGCCTCGACCACCGGCACGGCGAAGAGGAACATCATCATCGTGCCATGCATGGTGAACAATTGATTGTAGAGGTCGCTGCCGATGAAATCGTTCTCGGCGACGGCAAGCTGAGTACGCATAAGCAGCGCGAGGATTCCGGCGAGCACGAAGAATAGAAGCGCCGCGCCAACGAAAAAGAGGCCGATAAAAGTGTTGTTGATGGCGCCGAAGATGCGCCAACCGGTCGGCGCTTTCCAGACGGCCTTTAGCGCCTCGAGTTCCCCTTTCGGCCGCGGCGTGGAGTTCGGCAATTTCATTTGAGGCTGTCCAGATAGGCTGCGATGGCGCGAAGCTCGACGCCGTCGAGGGCACTGAAGGACGGCATCAGATTGCCGGGCTTGAGGTGCTGGCTCGATGATATCCAGCCGCCGAGCGTGCCGGCATTGTTGGCCAAGGTTCCGGCGGCAATCATGCGGCGGCTGCCGACATGGGTGAGGTCTGGCCCCAGCATCCCGGCAGCCTGCGTTCCCCGCACGACATGACAGGCGCCGCAGCCTTGGCTGATGAACAGGTTGCGGCCCTGCCGCAACAAGGCGGTCTGAGGCTCGGCGGCCGGTTGGCGCTGTTTTTCACGCCAGGCATCGAACCTGTCCGGCTCAACAGCGACGAGATCGAAGGCCATCAAGGCATGTTGCTGGCCGCAATACTCGGCGCACTGACCGCGATAGATTCCTGCCTTGTCCGCCTGCAGCCGGAACGAATTGACGCGCCCGGGGATCATGTCGAGCTTGCCTCCAAGCGTCGGTACCCAGAACGAATGGATGACGTCGGGGCTGCTCAGCCGGAACTCGACTTCCTGGCCGACTGGAATGTGGATTTCATTGGCCGTGTAGAAATCCGCACCGCCGGCATCGTCGAGGTAATTCACGCGCCACCACCAACGTTCGCCGCTCACCTCGATCGTCAGGGCCGGCTTTTCGGAAGGGCGGACCAATATTCCGACAACGTTCAGGCCGTAGACCAGCAGGCTCGCAAGCGTGACCACGGGGAAAACCACGCCCAGCCAGAACACGGCGCGCTGGCCAGCCAGCCAACGGCGGCGCTCGGGCGGAGCGAGGATTGCGACTGCCGTCAGCCCGATCACCAGGGCCAGGATCAGCCCTGCCCCTATGAACATGACGTTGCCGAGCGTAACCACGGCTCGCGCGCTCGGTCCCTCCGGCGACCAGGCTGACTGAACGCCGGCGCAACCGGCCAGAGGGCCAGCCAGGACCGCAGCAAGGGGGGCGCAGGCGGACCTCATGGCGCGCTCGCATCGTGACGGATGATCGGCAACTCCGGCGACAGGCCTTTCATGGAAAATCCGCGCGTCGAACAAGACAGTTGCTCCGTCCTCGCTGCACCGTCCGCCCGACATGCACGGGACGTGGAACCAGATCGTGCGTCGGTTGTTGCGGAAGGACTGCTGGAGGGCCAACATGCCCGCACTTCGGAGGCTTGCTTTTGCGACAGCGCACTCGATTCATCCGGAAGCGCCTCGAGCGTAGGTTTGCATGGCCTCTTCTCGTCCTGGCAATTCTGGCGGCGGGCTGCTCGGAGAGCCAGATTCCAGACCATCTTTGGGTGCCGGGCGGTAACGAGGAAAACGGTCGACAGCTGGTTCTCGCCTATGATTGCGGCGCGTGCCACACGATCCAGGACATGCGGTCGGCACGCGGCATCGTCGGGCCAAAACTGGAAGGCTTCGCACAGCGCACGATGTTGGCCGGTGTCGTGGCCAACGTCCCGCGCAACCTGGTACCGTGGCTGATGGATCCACCCGCAATCAACCCCAGGACGGCAATGCCCTTCATGGGGATCGACGAGACACAAGCGCGCGACATTGCCGCCTTTCTCTATACGCTCGGTGCGGATGGGGTCACGTCGCAACATCTGCCTCACATTCCCGAACCAGAGGCGGCTGGCGGCTAATCTCCATCCAGACGAAAAGCGCCCATACGGCGAGCGGACCGGTAGCGATCGCCAGATCTGAAGCCGTCATGCTTTCAGCGGCACGGGGGCGCACGAGCCAGACCATGTGCGCAACGTGCTGTACGAGGGCCAGCGCCGCGCCCGCCACGGCCCGCACCCGCCGGGGACGGGGCGGAATCATGAGCACGAATACCGCGCACAGCGCCGGCAATGCGATGAAGGACTGAAGGATGGCCGGCACGCCGCCTTGCCGGACGAGGTACCATGCCGATTCTTCCGGCAAGTCCGCCATCCAGACGATCAGGAATTGCGAGAACCATACCCACAGGATGAGGAAGGCGAGATACGCCATGACCACCTGCAGGCTGCGCAGGCGTGCCGCGGGAGGATGGCCCTGCCGCAGCAGCGTTATCATCATCGCGAGGCCTAGCGCCGCGAAACCCTGCGCAACCACGAACGAAAACCCGTAGAGCGACGAAATCCAGTTCGCTTCGCGCGACGCAATCCAGTCGATCGACGCAAGACCGACGGTCGGCACCAGCAGCGTCAATCCGGCAGCGCTGATGGCCCGGTGACGCCCGGGACGCGCGATCCATGCCGTCAGCGCGATCCAGACAACGAAATAAATGATGCTTCGGGTGGTGAAGCCGGAAGCGTCGAAATAGCCCCGCGGTCCGGACGGATTGCCGACCCATGGATAGAGATCGTCCAGAGCGAACAGCAATGGCACGCCGAGAATGGCGACGAGCGGCATGGAGCGCGCCATCGGCTCAAGTTCGTCACGCACCGGATCGAGCCAGATCTCTCCGAGCAGATGGCCAACCATCAAGGCCCCGAGCGCCCCGACGGCCAGCCCGGCCAGCACGACGAAGACCAGAAGCCACGCCTCCATCAGGCCGGGTGTCGGCCGGGCGATAGCAATCAGCGCGAGCGCCGCCGCGACTGGCGCGCCCAGCAGCCAATGCAACCCTGAAAAGCGAAGCGCGGTCATTGCAGCGCCTCCGCGGGCAACATTTCTCCGGATTGCAAGGCGATGACGTAGGCGGCGATGGCGCGGCGGTCGGCAGGGGGGATGCGCTCGCCCATGGCAAGCATCCGGCCTTGGCCTTCAGCGACTATCCTGACGATATCAACATCGTCGAGGTTGCGGGTCCGACTGTCTCGAAACGACGGCGGCGCCGGGAAGCCATGAGCCACCACGACTCCGTCACCGAGGCCCGTGGCGCCATGACAGGGCGAACAGAAAATGCCGTAGCGCTCACGGCCACGCTCCACTGTGACCGGCGCCTGGGTATCGGGCAGTGGCTGGACCTGCGTCCGCGCAACGGAGTAGGGCGGCGGCGATCGCGGCGGCTGCGCATCCGCCCGCTCGCTGGGACCCGGATTGCACGCGGCGACCATCGGGACAAGAAGCAGGATCACGCGTCTCATCGCACCGGCACCTGCTGCACGCTCACCGCCCTTCGTCCTTTCAGGAAACGCCTCGTCGCCACGCCATCGAATTTAGGGTCGTCCCCGCCTATGAACAGGAAGAACCTGTCCTGCGAGGCGCGTTCGAAGCCCTTCGCATCGAACAGCGGATGATGGAGCCGCGGTAGGCCGTTGAGCAAAAGCATTCCAACGAGTGATGCTATCGCCGCCCACATGATGCCGACGATCAGCGCGGCAGGAATGAAAGCTGGCCAGGCGTGGAGCGGACGACCGCCGACATTGATCGGGTAGTCTACGGCGTTCATCCAGTACTGCGCATAATACTGGATGGCGGCACCGACGACCCCGGCAGCTATCGCTATCGCGGGCATGACGAGCCGCCGATGGCCGAGCCGTGCGGCTATCCCAGGCATCGGGAAAGGGCTGAAAGCTTCGAACCGCCTGTAGCCGGCCTCTTCCGCCGCTTGAACGGCGGCCCTGATCGCATCGGCGCTCTCGAACTCGGCAAGCAGTCCAGGCGCATAGGTCATGACCTGTCCTCATGTTCGGCGTGGCGAGCCTCAAACAGCGAGACGACCGGCAAGGCACGTACGAAAAGCAACACCAACAACGCAAACAGGCCGAGCGTCCCGCCAAGCAGCGCCCATTCGGGCCAGGTCGGAAGGTAGACGCCGGATATGGAAGGCAGATAGTCCCGCTGCACCCCGCCGACCACGACGGAGAAACGATCTAGCCATACGCCAACAAGCACGCTCACGGACACAAGCGCGCAAATCGCTAGGCTAATCCTCGCCCGCTCCGCCCAAAGAATTTGCGGTACAATGACAGACAGAACAATCGCCGCCCAATAGGTCGGCGCAAATTGATCGAACATCCTCGCCAACAACGCCTGCAGGGACAATTGTCCGGCGAGCGCCGAGGTGAACGCTTCCTCGACATAGAGGAACGCAACGATGACGGACGTCGCCAGCACGAGTCTGGACATCAATTCGATGTCGACGTCGTCGATGTAGCGCGCAAGTCCCAGTGCTCTGCGCAGCGACACTGCAACGAGCAGAACCATGGCCAGGCCGGATGATGCGCCCGTGACGACGAAATGCAGCGGCAGGCGCGTCTCGTGCCAGTCCGGAACCAAGGTCACCGCGAACTCGAACGCGACCGCGCTTTGCATGATCAGGATCAGCGGCAGGACAAGGCCCGCGACGATGCGATATGCCGCCTGATGATAGGCCCAATGCCGCACCGAACTGCGCCAGCCGAGCGCAAACAAGCCGAAGACAGCCCGCCGTCGTGGGTGGCGATCGCGGTCCCGCAGCGTGGCGAGATCCGGGATGAGGCCGACATACCAGAGCAGACTTGTGACGACTACATGGGTCGAGATAGCCCAGAAGTCCCATGTCAGCGTCGAGCGGAATTGCGGCCACACGCCATGTGTCGCCGGATAAGGTAGAGTCCAGTAGAACAGCCACGGCCGGCCGAGATGGATTATCGGATAGATGGCTGCGCACAGCACGGCAAACAGCGCCGCTCCTTCCGCGAAACGGTTGACACTTGTGCGAAGATCATGGCGGCGGATAACCAGGATGGCGGCAAACAGGCTGGTCCCGTTGGCTATGCCAATCCACCAGACATAGTTGACGAGGTCGAAACCCCACACGTAAGGGACGTTGACGCCCCATACCCCGACGCCGACCAAGATGGGCAGTCCGAGCCCGGGAAGCAGCAGCAGGACGAATGCCCCCGCGGCGGCGAGTGCGAACTTCCACGCACGCCCAAATTCCTGATTGATCGGAATATCGGCGACCGTACTTACCGCGAGGCTGTCGCTGGCCATCAGCCCTCCCTGGTCTTTTCGCCCGAGACGCGGGCGAGATATGTGGTGCGGGGACGCGTGTCGAGTTCGCCCAACAACGCGTAATTCCGCGGATCGCTTTTCTGGCGCGAGACCGCAGCGGTCGGATCATTGATATCGCCGAACGTTATCGCGCGCGTCGGACAGGCCTGCTGACACGCCGTCATCAGCTCCTCACCGACCCGGCGTCCCTCGATATCGGCAACGGTCCTCGCCTGGCTGATGCGCTGGACGCAGTAGGTACACTTTTCCATGACGCCGCGTGGACGGACGGAAACGTCGGGATTGCGTGGCTCGGGTTCGGGCGGCGAATACTCGAACCAGTTGAAGCGGCGCACCTTGTATGGGCAGTTGTTGGAGCATGTCCGCGTGCCGATGCAGCGGTTGTAGACCATCTCGTTGAGACCTTCACTCGAATGCACGGTGGCGTTGACCGGGCAGACGACTTCACAGGGCGCTTTCTCGCAATGCATGCAGGGCACGGGTTGGAAATAGGCGTCCGGGCTGTCAGTCTCGCCGGCGTAGTATCTGTCGACCCGCAGCCAGTGCATCTCACGGCCGAGCGCAACCTCGTCGCGGCCAACGATGGGTATGTTGTTCTCGGCCTGGCAGGCGACGACACAGGCATTGCAGCCGAGACACGCGTCGAGATCGATGGTCATGCCCCAGGCGTGCCCGTCATAGGCCACAGCGGGATAGAAGGAGGGAGCGGGGTCGGACGCCGGATCTTCTACAACCGCCCCCCGCGCCACCACGCGCACGATCCCCTCGCCTGCCATTGCGTGATGGTCTTGAGTCTCGACGAAGACGTGGCTATCGCCTGTCCGGGCGATCTCGACATCCGTCATCACCCATGGCGCGCCCGAACCGCGCAACGCATTCGCATCGAAGCCAACGTCCGTTCCGATGCGCCCGCCAGCGCGCCTGCCGTAACCGAGCGGCAGGGCGATGGTGTCCGGCGCGTGACCGGGCGTGAGACGAACCGGAGCGCGAAGCGAACGCCCGCCGGCAGTCAGCGTGACGATGTCGCCTGTCTCAAGCCCGAGTGCGGTAGCCGTCGCCGGTGCGATCGTCGAGGCATTGTCCCAGACGATCTTGGTCATCGGGCGCGGCAGTTCCTGCAGCCAGCCATTGTTGGCATATCGGCCGTCCCAGACCGAAGGATCAGGCGCGAACACCACGCTCAACCCGGACCGCTGCCGGGCGGGAAGCGGCTTATCCCAGTCGGAACGGAGTGGGACGTCAAGCGCGGGCGCAACCGAATTCGGCACGACGCCGTTGGATAGCATCGATTGCCAATCAGCCTCGAAATCCGCCGAGTCTAGCGCATCCCGCCAGTAGGCGCGCACGATGTCGCGGCCGTCATGCGCGTTCCCGCCAAGGAACAGGGCGAGCGCCTCCCCCTCCCCTAGAGCGTCGAACAGCGGCGCTGCAACCGGCTGCCGGATCGCGGCAGTTCCGTCGAAAGCGCGCGCGTCGCCCCAATCCTCCAGGGCGTGCTTTCGCGGCAGATGCCACATGGCGGCTGCTGCCGTCTCGTTCTGATGGGTTCCGAGATGGATCGAGAAAGGGACGCGACGGATCAGTGCGGCAAAGTCGAGATCGGCAGGCGCGTCATAGGCCGGGTTGCCGTCGAGGACGAAAAGATGGCCGACCTCGCCTGCCTCGATATCCTGTGCCAGCGATGTCAACGATCCCATGTGGCCTGCATCTGATGTGGTCAGCGGCTCGATGTGACGCAGTGTTGTTCCCGGTGCGCCGAGATGGACATTCATCGCATGCGCAAGAGCATGCACCGAGGCTGGCTGCTCGCGTCCCGCGATCACGAGTGCGCTCGGACCTGCGCCATGAAGGGCGTCCGCGGCCGTCTGCGCCAATGGATGACTCTCGGCGGGGCCGTCGGCGACCACGCCGAGCCGAAATGCCACCGCGCGGGCAAAGGATGCGATATCTGCCGGGCGCAGCGCGACACGGCGGTCCGCTCGTGCACCGGTCAGGCTGTAGGAAGATTCAACCGCATGAAGAACCGGCGGCGCTCGGCCGCTGGCGAGCCCAGCTCGGCGCCGGTCGGCGAAGTCACGGACATGCCGGACATGTCCGGCCATGTCCCCGAACGGATCGGCGCCGAGCGTCAAGATGGCGTCGGCCTGCGAGAAGTCGTGCACGGTCTCGACCGGGCGGCCAAAAGCGATGGTTGCACCCTCGCGAATGGCGTCGTTGGCGACCGGAGCGTACTGATGCACCCGGGCCGCCGGATACTCCCGCAGCATCGCGGCGATCAGCGCGCGAAGCGTCGGCGAGGTGACGGGACCAGTCAACAGCCGGACACCCTCGCCGCCGGCGGCAAAGCCTGCCCGCGCTTCGGTCAACGCTTTCAGAGCGCTCGGCCAGTCCAGCCCTTGGCCGCCACGCAGAGGAACCCGCGAACGGTCAGGATCGTAGAAGGAAAGCAGTTCCGCCTGGGCGAAGACATCGGTGGCACCCAAGCTGGCCGGGTGCAGCGGATTGCCGTCGATCTTGATCGGCCGACCATTGCGCGTTTCAACCAGGACGCCGAGCCCGTCCCCGTCCAGGTCCAGCACACTGGCAAAGGACGACGCCAGCCCAAGCGTATCCGTCCATGTGCCTCGCGGCTTCGAAAAAAGCGGCGTCGCGGTATCTTCGCACCCGCTCAAGCCCGCCAGGGCCAGCGAGGCGCCCATCAGGCGCAGGATGGTGCGCCTGTCGGTGCGGGTTTCATGGATGTATGGAAACTCGGCCTCGATGAAGCGCCGCACCTCGGGCGTGTCGGCAAGCGCCTCGAGGCTGCGCCACAGGCGCGGGCCGTCGGGTCTGGTGTGTTTGTTGTCCATGCTCATCGGTGGCATGTGGAGCAATCGGTGAGATTGTCGACAGTGATGTCATGCAGTGCCATGAGTTGCTGGCTGGATAACGCGGCGGTCCCCGCCTCGGTCATTGAAAAAACCTGTTCGGGTTCGCTCAGGCGCGTGCCCGGATTGCGATGGCAATCGAGACACCAACCCATCGAAAGTGTCTCGGTTTTCACCGTTTGCGTCATACGGTCGACGCGGCCGTGGCAAGTCTGGCATGCGACGCCCTTTGCGACATGGATTCCGTGATGAAAGAAGGCATGGGCCGGCAGCTTGTGCACGGAGGTCCATTCGATGGGCGCGTCGAACGCGACGCTGGTGCGCAGAGGCTCCAACGGGGCGAGGCCTGTCCAGACCTGGGAGTGACAGGTCATGCACGTCTGCGCGGACGGCATGCCTGCGGATGCCGCATTCTCGACTGATGCATGGCAATAGCGGCAATCCAGGCCGAGATCGCCTGCATGAAGATCGTGACGGAAGGCGATCGGCTGATCCGCTGCCACGCCGACATTCCAGGCAGCGTCGGAACGGACATAAAGGTACAGGCTGCCGAAACCTAGGCTGACGAGCAAGGGCAACGCTAGCAGCGAAACACGCAACAGGCGGCTGGAGCGCGGAGTGAAGAGCTGCGTCATGCGCCAGCATTCTCCTCGACGCGCCAATATTCAGGACGGCGATCGCATTTCGCTGCAAATGTCTTTGTGACCATGCAGACCTCCGCATTCGGATTTAGCGGTGCGCCCATCGCGTCTCGTCTTCAGTCGCATTCATATTAAGCGCCGACGCCGCAATTCGTTGCCCCACAGGGCTAACCCGTTGACGCACTGAGCATGAAGAGAGCGACGCAGCCGACCAGGAACACCCCGATCAGCGCAACAGAATCGTAGCCCATCTTGAAGAAAGTCCGATCCCTGCGTTCCAGAATGCCGAGAAGCAGGATTCCGGTCATGGTGATTGCCAGCAGCGACGCCACGATCTCAAAGCGGCCAGCATGGTTCAGCACGGCGTCGCCGGCATAGACAACGTCAGTCAGGAAAATGAAGAGAAGGTTGAAGACGTTCGAGCCGAGGATGTCGCCAACAGCCATCTCATGACGCTTCAGGCGGATCGCGGCTGAAATCGTGCTCAGTTCGGGAAGCGACGTCGACATCCCGACGAGCAGGAAGCCAACAAAGCTTTGGCCAAGACCGCTCTGTTCTGCCAGTCCGTCGCCCGCCAGGGAAAGCAGGAACCCGGCGGCAAAGATGGTCGTAGCGGATACCGTGAGCTTGAGCACAAGTGGCCAGAGGCTCCCGCTCGCGTGGCTTTCGGCGGCGGTTTTGCTCTCGTTCTCCCCCGCTGATTTCGCCTTGGGTTCCCCAGGTACCCAGGCCTTGCGTTTCTCGTATCTCGCCGACATCCACAATGCCCCAAGGCAAAGAACAAACAGGGCGGCTGACCAGAGGCCGACACCAAAGACCAACAGATCTCCGGTGACCAGCGCAATGGCGACCACCGCCAAGAGCATCATGCCCAGCGTTCCCTGGAGCAGCATCACCGGCTTGGCGATGAAGGAGGTCAATGCCTCGCGGCCGGAAAGCGGATCCACGGCGGCGAGCAGAAAGAGATTGATGGATTCGCTTCCCAGCAAATTGTTGAGAGCAAGCAACGGGCTTCCGGTGAAGGCCGCGGTCGAGACCGTCGAGATTTCTGTCAGCGATACGATGCCGCCCAGAAGCAACATGCCGGCGAACCCCTGGCCCATGCCGGTTTGCTTGGAAAGGCTGTCGACAAGGCGCACCAGGCGGGTCCCCGCAATCCAGACGACCGCAGCGCTTGCCGCGAATATCGCGGTGTTGACCCAGATGGAGAAGCCGCTGAAATCGAGCAATTCAGACAAGGGCACGGTCCCAGTCGCCTTGCGTCCGACCAGAACGGCAAGAAGTTTCAGCGGTGGGCTGCGGAGCGCTGGCGGCCGCCATTCAAATTGGCCCGTTCCGACGCAACGCCGCATCGCTGCCGTTCGTCCGGCTTACGGCAGGATGCCCAAGCACGAACGCTTCGCTGTCAAGCTGATTGGTCGCCATTGCGCGCTCTGCGGGTTTTGAGTGAATGGAACCCGCCGAGGGCCAGATCGTTCCCAGCCAGATTCCCGTGAGCCATATCCAGGGCTACGTTGCTGTCTGGTTGGGGCTTTCAAGCCTTGGTTGGATCAGGCAGATGAAAGGAGGCGCGACTTCCTACTGTTCATCGAGATGCTGCAGCGTGATCGACGACGTCACCGTTGCATCCACCTTGGTCTGGCCGAAGTTGCCCATGGCGGGCGGCAGCGTGGTCATTGGACGGTTTTGCGGCCTGGCGATTTCCAGAAGGCCTGTACTGACAACGAAAAGCACCAGAGCGGCGACAGTCAGCATGATGCGCATCGAATTTCTCCGAATGTGACGCGCCGTCAACGTACCAGCCTGAAATTGTTTCCCGCTTAAAAAGCATGGTTTCCGCTTTCTTGCCCCGCGGCATTGCCGACTCTATCCACCAAACCAACTATGCTAGAAAGGGAATGGTCGCCGATTGGAAAACGCAGATGTTCGAGAAGGCTTTCCTCGTCTCCGTACACGGCCGCGTTCAAGGCGTCGGATTTCGCCTGTGGACGGAGCGCGAGGCACGGGCGCTCGGCTTGCGCGGCTGGGTCAGGAACGAACCAGGGGGCTCCGTTACCGCGCTGGTCGGCGGCCCGGAGGAAGTGGTCGCCAAGATGATCGAACTCTTCTGGTCCGGCCCTCGCGGCTCGGCCGTCACAAGCGTGGAGGCCAAGCCAGTCAATCCCGCCGATCTTCCCTCTTCCAGCTTCCTGCAGATCAGGTAGCTTCCTCCCCTCACAGCCGTCCGACGATCTCGAAGCACAATCTTAACCGATCCTGACACGATTTCAGGTCGCTTTCGAATGCTCCGAGGTATCGCAACAAGGCCTCCTTCTCCGATGCCGGCGGCGCATAGGCCAACTGGCCTTCTTCAAAGCCGCCGTGACCCGCATGCTTTTGCAGCATTTTCACTATCGTATCGTATCGGCCGGCCGAAAGCCGGGTATGACCGCGTTCGTATTTGCCGTACTGCTTCTCAGAAACGCCGACCCGAAGAGCGACCTGCTTCTGGGTCTGGCCGACAGCCTTCCGTAGCCGCGCCAGTTCGCGGCCCTTGGCTCTGTCGCTGTCATCCGGTTTGCGGAAAGTGTTCATGCCGTCACGCTGTCAACGGACGACAGTTAGACGCCACCGGCACGGCAAAACAACACACCAGAAGTTCCTATTTTCTGCACATGGGGGACCCGGAGTTCCTTTCGCGGCGGGAACGGACCTTGCCCAGCTCGTAACCTTCCCCAGTCCCGAACACTCGGCGGAACCGATGGACATTTCCCGAAACGCATTGCCATTCTTGCTACCAACGGATTCGAGCAGTCCGAGCTTGAGGTGCCGCTGGCGAAACCGCGGTAGCTGGTGCCCAACTCGACGTAGTGTCGCCGCAGGCTGACGAGATCAAGGGCTGGAAAGACAAGAACTGGGCGGTCCGGTTCCGGTCGATTGCACGCTCACCGAGGCGCAGCCCGCCGACTGCGATGCGCCGGTGTTGCCGGGCGGCGTTATCACTCCCGACCTGCTGCGCGTCGAACCGAAGGCCGTCGACTCGTGAAGGCGTTCTGGAACGACCGCAGGTGATCGGCACCATCTGCCACGGCCCGTGGCTGCCGGTCGAGGCAGGCATCGTGAAAGGCCGGCGCCTGACGGCCTATCGATCAAGACCGACGTCGTCAATGCCGGCAGCATGCGGAAGGACAAGGAGGTCGTCACAGACCAGGGGCTCGTCACCAGCCGCCATCCGGGAGGCTTCGACTTCTGCGCCAAGCTTGTCGAGGAAATCGCCGAAGGCCGCCACGAGCGCCGGGCGGCGTGGCGGGAAGCCTACTGCGACGCCATTATGGCATCGCCACCCGCCCAGCGGCGCCATTGCGCTTCGCTGCCGTTGAACACGTTGAGGTCGATCTTGCCTTTCACGCCCTGAGACAGCCCCGATCCCGAGTACTGCCAGAACACGAAGGCGCGGCCGGGATAGACCTTCGAAGGGGGCTCTGCCACCGCGCGCAGCCAAAACGGATAGTTCTTGAAATGGCCGCGCAGATTGTCGGCGTAGAAGTCGGGTGAGGTGTAGATGATCGGGCGCTGGCCGTAATGCGCCTCCAGCCGATCCATGAAGACCTGCATCTTCTCCTGCACCTTGGCGCGGGACGGTCGCGTCTTGCAGCTCGACTGGCCGTTCCACTCGACATCGATCACCGGCGGCAGCGCGCCCGGCACCTTCGGCACGTTGCGAATGAACCAGTCGGCCTGCTCGCTTGCTACCCGGCACCAGTAGAAGAAGTGGTAGGCGCCGCGCTTCAGCCCGGCCTTGTGGGCCTCGCGCCAGTTCTTCTTGAACATCGGGTCGAGATGGTCGCCGCCGTCGGTCGCCTTGATGTATGCGAAGTTGGCGCCTTGGCTCCTGAGGGTTGGCCAGTCTATGTCGCCCTGCCAGCGCGAAACGTCGACGCCATGCACAGCATATTTCTTCGGGGAAGCCTTGCCGAAATCAATCGGATGGGCGTCGCGAAAGCGGTGCCGGTGGATGCGCCCGACGGCCGACTTGGCGACAGCTGGCTTGTCGGGAACGGCGAGCGCAACCCGCTCCATTGCCTCCACCCCACTCGCTTCTTCTTCGCCGACAAGCGCGCTCGGCACCACCGGCGGCATGCCGGCATCGGCGAGAGCGGTCATCTCTTCGTTGATGCTCACGATCGTGGGCGTCGCGCCGGCCGCCGTCTCGCTGACCGGCGCATTCGGACGCCGGATGGAACTCGTGGTTTCCTTGGAGGGCTTGAGCCTGTCGAGACCCAGCGCGTCGATGCCAGCGCCGCTCGACGTGCAGCCTGCGATGCCAATCGCGGACATTCCTAGGCACGCCAGGAGAAGCAGAGAGCGCATGTTGCCCCGTTACGCAGTACGAGTGACCAAGGCAGGTCGGCACGTGCAGACCCGAAACCCAAGTCGCTAACGGGGAATTACCAACAAAGTTTGAATCAAATCCTTAACGCGGTGCCCCCGGCGGGTACACGGCCATTTCGTCGACAACAAGCTTAATATTGGGAAAACGATATGGGCGCCCGGTGGCGGTTCCCAGGGTCGACCGGGGTCGGCTCAGGGCGAGCCGACGTCGTTCAGGCGCACAGGCTATTCGCCTGGCAGGCCGCGATGACATGGGCCGGTGGCACAAGGCCCCTTTTTATGGCGTCGGTGCGATGCCGCTCGAGCGCACGGCGCAACTCGTCCGGATGCACGCTGTCGCGCGCCATGACCATCTGCACCATTGGGTCGTCAAGCAGTTCGTCGAGTATGGTCGTCTTGCCCTCGGTCATCTTTCGCCTCCTCGAAAGCGCCCCGCTACCTCAGTAGATAGGAGAGCAAACATGGCTCGCCAATGATCGACAGGCGGCAATGTTGTGACTTTTTTCACGGCCGCATATCTGCAAGCGGGAGCTGCCCAGGAAATGACAGCTCCCGCAAGGCGGTGTCAGGCCTTGACGAGACTGCCCGACCCGATGGCCGCCTCATGCTCGTGGCGGTGTTTCCACCAGTCGCCGAGAAGGAGCAGGATCGGAGCGGCGATGAAGATCGACGAGGTTGTCGCGACGACGACGCCGAACACCATCGGTACGGCAAAGTTTTCGACGGCGCTGCCACCCCAGATCGCCATCGGCAGCATTGAGAACAGGATGGCCACCGAGGTGTAGATGCAGCGTGCGAACACCTGGTTGATGCTCATGTCGATGATTTCGCGCGGCGGCATCTTCTTACAGAGCCTGAGATTTTCGCGCATCCGATCGTAGAGCATGTCTGTTGATCCTGTCGATGGCATTCGCCGGCCCGTGGCGCGGTCGAGGCCGGAAATCGGAGTTGCGAGCCCGCGGGAGGCCGCGCTATTCAACGTCGATCAGGATATGGCAGGGGGCGCGGGCTTCGGATGGCGAGGTCGCGATGGAAGAAACAAAAGCAAAGGTTTGAGAAGCCGGGCGGTGCCGACTGTCGGAACCTAGCCAGTAAAGTTCCGCTGACGATCGGCCGCATATAGTGCTGAAATGAGGCAATGGATAGCCTGAGATTTCCCCATCGACGGGCTCCTCAGTCGATTGAAACATAGCTGTAACAGTGCCCCGGTAGTCGTTCCGAGCGACGGGGTCAGGTGCCGGTCAGGGACCCAAGAACTTTGAGCGCCGAGAAAGAAGAAATTGTATCGCCAGCGCCGCAAATGGGTTCAGCGGCAGAGGTATTTCGGGCGTTCCTGTCGCTTGGCCTCACCTCCTTCGGTGGGCCGGTCGCCCATCTCGGCTATTTCCATGAGGCTTTTGTCGTTCGGCGCAAATGGATCGACGAGGCCGCCTATGCCGATCTCGTCGCGCTCTGCCAGTTCCTTCCCGGCCCGGCTTCCAGCCAGGTCGGCATGGCAATCGGCCTCCACCGCGCCGGTTACGGGGGATTGCTCGCCGCGTGGGTGGCGTTCACCCTGCCCTCGGCAATCCTGCTGGTCGCCTTCGCCTGGGGTGCGTCGGCGCTCGATCCTGAAACCGGCCGCTGGATCAGCGGGCTGAAGGCCGCGGCCGTCGCCGTCGTAGCGCAGGCCGTGCTCGCCATGGCATCGAACCTGACGCCGGACCGCGAACGCGCAACGGTCGCTGCGGCGGCGATGATAGTCGCCATGCTTTGGCCCACCTCAGCCGGACAGGTACTCGCCATCGCCGCCGGCGGCATCGCCGGCCTGATCTGGCTGCGTCCGTCGTCGCTGCCGCAGATCGGCCGGCAGGAGGCACTTGCCGTTCCGGTTGGCAAGGTGGCGGGCGTGGTGTTCCTGGCGGTCTTCACCGCCCTGCTCGTTACCCTACCGTTGCTCGTCCAGTGGACCGCGAGCCCCTTGCTCCAGATGACCGACAGCTTCTACCGCGCCGGCTCGCTGGTCTTCGGCGGCGGCCATGTCGTGCTGCCGCTGCTCCAGGCCGAGGTCGTCACAACCGGCCGGGTCGGCGAGCAGGCATTTCTCGCCGGTTACGGCGCCGCGCAGGCTGTCCCCGGCCCGCTCTTTTCTTTCGCCGCCTATCTCGGAGCGGTCTACAACAGCGCGCCCTCCGCCCTTCTCGGCGCGACCATCGCGCTCATCGCGATCTACCTGCCGTCAGTGTTGCTGGTCCTCGGTGTCCTGCCCTTCTGGGAGAGCCTGCGTTCGGCTCCGCTCGCCAGGCGCGCACTGCTCGGCGTCAACGCCGCCGTGGTCGGCCTGCTAGCGGCAGCGCTGTACGATCCCGTCTTCACAGCCGGCATCACCTCCGGCAGAGCAATGGCGATTGCAGTCGTTTCCTTCGTCGCCCTCGCTGCCTGGAAAGCGCCGCCCTGGACCGTGGTCGTCGCGGCAGGTGTCGCTGGCTTTCTGATCCTCTAGCGCTGGAACTCGGCGCTACGCTCGGATATTAGCCGGGCATCTCATTGACCGTGGATGCCTCTGTCTGCTCAGACCGGTAAAGCCCTGACCTCGAGGCAGGGCATGAAAGCTGAAACCCTGTGCCGCGACTTTTGCGGCGGCGGATTTTGGCATTCGCGGCGCGGGCTTGCGTCGGGGCGTTCGCAGATCGACAACAGGTGATCGAAACGGTCCCGTCGGTTCGCCGGCGGGACCTGAGACTTCAGGCCGTCGCGATATAGCTGCGGATGTTCTCCGCCTCGCGCTCGACATCCTCTATGCGCCGTTTCACCACGTCGCCGATCGAGATGATGCCGTCAAGTTGCCCGTCCTTCTCGACCGGGAGATGACGGAAGCGCCCGCGCGTCATGATCTCCATGACTTCGTTGACTGTATGGTGCTCGTTGCAGATGTTCACCTTCGGCGTCATCACGTGACGTACAGGGAGATCGAGCCCAGCGGCTCCCTCCTTGCCGATGACGCGAACGATATCGCGTTCCGACAGGATGCCGACGATCTTGCGATCGCCGTTGGTTACGACCAGCGCGCCGATGCGATGTTCGGCCAGGAGCCTGACCGCCTCCGACAGTTTCTCGTTCGGTCCGAGCGTGAAAACGTCATGCCCCTTGGCATCGAGAATGGCTTTGACCGTCAAGGCGTCCTCCTTCCTGCTTCGTACGTTGGCCGACCGCTCCCACACTGCTTGCAGGTGTGATCGTGCCGTTGGAACGCAGTCATTTCAAGAGGGTTACGATTGAACCAGGTACCAAGCTTCAGATCCTGTATCGGCGATCGAAGATCGACACGAAGCAGAAGCCGACAACGAAGCCGCCAATATGCGCTTCCCACGCGATCTGGCTCTCCGCGCCAGGCACGATGCCGACCACGCCGGTGACGATATTGATAACCATCCAGACGGCCAGGAAGGTCGCCGTGCTGCGCATGGTGAGCACCGTCGCGATCGGCAATACAGGCCCGCCAAAGGCGGGGCGCCCCGACGACCGGTTGATGCGAAAGCCGAAGCGCGCCGCTGCGCCCATCATGCCTGAAATCGCACCCGACGCGCCGATCAACGGCGCCTGGCTCTCCGGATAGATGACATAGTGCAGACCTGCCGCCGCGATCGAGGTGGCCACCCAAAAAAGGAGGAAGCGCAACGATCCGACGCGGTTGGCGAGCGGCGAGCCGAAGGCGGCAAGCCAGATCACGTTAACGGCCAGGTGGGTGATGCTCCCGTGCAGCAGCGAATAAGTGACCGGGCTGGTGAAAGCGTAGATGTCGATCGGAAAAACACCCGAGTACCGGATCGGAATGAAGGCCGCCTGCACAAGCAGCCAGAAGTTCTGCTCGTCATCGAGCACATACAGCCGAGCGAGATGGATACCGACGCACACGACGATAAGAGCAATCACCACGCCCGGCATGTTGAAGACCGGTTCCCGGCGGCGAGCTTCCTGCTCGCCCGTCTGGTTCTGGTCTGGCGGTATCTCGGGGACCGGTTCGGTCATGCGCTGTGATTCCAGTGAGTTCCATCCGCGTGTAGTCGAGCATGGCGCGAATCACAAAACAAACTCCGCCCGACGGACCGAATCACGGCAAGAAAAAACCGTTCAGGGTTGCCCCTGAACGGTTGGTCGAGTCCCCCGACCCTCCCTAGAATTTGACTGGAAGTGCTGTCCTGACCCCGGATTTGGTATGTCACGGGTGCATTTCGGGCGCAACGTAAACCAACCATTAACCTTACCGGCCCGGCCCCGTTAACAACCCGAAGCCGATGCTGGCACGCATCCTGCTCCACCCGCATGTAGATCGTCGGAGGGCGCCATTCTGTTCGACGTTGGCACACCGACGGTCTACGAGCGGAGCTGAAATGCTATGAAACAGGACGGATCAATCGCTCTGTTCCACTATTGGAACAGCCTTAGGCGCGGCCGCCCTGCCCCCCTGCGCACGGAGGTCGAGCCGGCCGATATAAAGGCCCTGCTCGCCGATACTTTCATCCTCGAACGCGACACTCGCAATGAGGCCGTCTTCCGGCTGGCGGGAACGCGGCTCTGCGCCGCCTACGGGCGTGAACTCCGCGGCTTCTCCTTTTCCTCCTTGTGGCGCGAGGAGGATCAGCGCCTGATCGCTGGGCTTGCCCATGGTGTCTTTGAAGCGAACAACGTCGTGGTCATCGCCTTTGATGGCATCAGCGGCAACGGCCGCTCCAACCCGTTCGAGA
>JALYWP010000333.1 GCA_030852655.1 Pseudomonadota bacterium
ACGGCGCGTCGGGTGCCGCCTTCGAGGAAGCCGCGATCCACCCTTATCTGCAAATGCCGCCCGAAAAGGCCGGTTTCGACCGCCGCGTCGTCACCACGGTCGAATATCGCGGGATCGCGGACGTCTACGAGAAATACGCGAAGTCGGACGCCGATGGCCTCTACCGCCTGCTTGCCACGCGCGGCGTCATAGAGGACGCGAAGGCGGCGCGGCCGAGAAAATTCACCGGCATCGCAGCCCCGATCGATCATGTCGAGATGATCGCCATGCCGCGCGCCGGCGCGATCCTCTTTCATGTCGAGCCGGGCCAGCGCGTCGCCAAGGGGGCGAAGCTTGCGACGATCGTCCACACGCCGGGCGAGCCGGACGGTTCGGTCGAAATCCGCGCGCCGCAGGCCGGCTATGTGCTGACGCGTATCTGGCAGCGCTGGGGCCGTGCCGGCGACGATATCGTGAAACTTGTCGGCGAGCGACGCAGCGCAAGGCCGAAGGCGGGCGCACTGGAGGATTGACCGCCCATGAATCCCGTTGCGCGGCGAGACGTTCGCCGCTATGGAAAAGTCATGACGACGCTTTCGAACGCGATGCTTTGGTGGTGGGCCAGCTAAGGGCGGCCCGACTGCGCATGCGCGCGAGAAAACTGGTGGCCGCAGCGGATATCCGGGCGGCCATTTGTTTTTCAGGCGCTTTCCGGATCCCCAGAGGAACGGACGGAGACGGAAATGACCATCGAAGTACTTGAAAACGGGGCGGAAAGATTCGTCACCGCCGGCGGCGTGGCGATCACGCGCGAACGCCACGACACCCCCTATGCCGGCGCCATCGAAGCCTATGTCGACGGGCTGAACAGCCGCCGCGGCGCGGTGTTTTCCTCGAACTACGAATATCCGGGCCGCTATACGCGCTGGGATACGGCCATCATCGATCCGCCAGTCGTCATCTCCGCCCGCGGCCGCGCCATGCGCATCGAAGCGCTGAACGCCAGGGGCGAGGTGCTGCTGCCGGTCATCGCAAAAGCCGTCTCCGCGCTGAAGGAAGTGACGCTGACCCAGACCTCGAAGCAGCGCTTGGCACTCACCGTCGCCGAACCCGGCCGCGTTTTCACCGAGGAGGAACGCAGCCGCGTCCCCTCCGTTTTCACCGTGCTGCGCGCCGTGACCGCGCTCTTCCGCACCGATCAGGACTCCAACCTCGGCCTCTACGGCGCGTTCGGCTACGACCTTGCCTTCCAGTTCGACCCGGTCGACTATTCGCTCCAGCGCGCAGAGAGCCAGCGCGACCTCGTGCTCTATCTGCCCGACGAAATCCTCGTCGTCGACCACCACCAGGCCAAGGCCTGGCATGACCGCTACGACTATGCCGGCACCGGCTTTTCGACGGAAGGCCTGGCGCGCGATGGCGAGAAGGTTCCGTTCAAGTCGTCCGACCGCATCCCGCCGCGCGGCGACCACGAACCGGGCGAGTATGCCAAACTTGTCACCAAGGCCATGGAAAGCTTCCAGCGCGGCGACCTGTTCGAAGTGGTGCCTGGCCAGATGTTCTACGAGCGTTGCGAGACCGCGCCGTCCGAGATCGCCCGGCGCCTGAAGATCATCAACCCGTCGCCCTATTCCTTCTTCATCAATCTCGGCGAAGGCGAATATCTTGTCGGGGCCTCGCCCGAAATGTTCGTCCGCGTCAACGGGCGCCGCGTCGAGACCTGTCCGATTTCCGGCACGATCAAGCGCGGCGACGACGCCATCTCCGACTCCGAGCAGATCATCAAGCTGCTCAACTCCAAGAAGGACGAGTCGGAGCTCACAATGTGCTCCGACGTCGATCGCAACGACAAGAGCCGCGTCTGCGAGCCGGGCTCGGTGCGCGTCATCGGCCGCCGCCAGATCGAGATGTATTCGCGCCTGATCCATACGGTCGACCACATAGAGGGCCGCCTGCGCGAGGGCATGGACGCCTTCGACGCCTTCCTCAGCCACGCCTGGGCCGTCACCGTCACCGGCGCGCCGAAATTATGGGCCATGCGTTTCATCGAGAACAATGAGAAGAGCCCGCGCGCCTGGTATGGCGGGGCGATCGGCATGGTGCATTTCAACGGCGATCTCAACACCGGGCTGACGCTGCGCACCATCCGCATCAAGGACGGCATCGCCGAGGTGCGCGCCGGCGCCACATTGCTGTTCGACAGCGTTCCCGAGGAAGAAGAAGCCGAAACCGAACTCAAGGCATCCGCTATGCTCTCCGCCATCCGCGACGCTGGTACCGGCAACGCCGTCTCGACCGAACACGAAGGCGTCAGGGTGGGCGACGGGGTCAACATCCTGCTCGTCGACCACGAGGACTCGTTCGTCCACACGCTGGCCAACTATTTCCGCCAGACCGGCGCCAACGTCTCGACGGTCCGCTCGCCGGTCGCCGACGAGGTGTTCGACCGGTTGAAGCCCGACCTCGTCGTGCTGTCGCCTGGGCCCGGCATGCCGAAGGACTTCGACTGCGCCGCGACGATCCGCAAGGCGCGCCAGCGCGACCTGCCGATCTTCGGCGTCTGCCTCGGCCTGCAGGCGCTCGCCGAGGCCTATGGCGGCGAGCTGCGCCAGCTCCACATCCCGATGCACGGCAAGCCGTCGCGCATCCGCGTGTCGAAGCCCGGCATCATCTTCTCAGGCCTGCCCAGGGAAGTGACCGTCGGCCGCTACCACTCGATCTTCGCCGACCCGGTGCGCCTGCCGGACGATTTCGTCGTCACGGCGGAAACCGAGGACGGCGT
>JALYWP010000341.1 GCA_030852655.1 Pseudomonadota bacterium
GGCGAAACTCGCGAAAGAGGCGGGCGTCGGGAAACTGTCGATGGGGATGTCCGGCGACTACGAACTGGCAGTCGCCTTCGGTGCGACCGGCGTCAGGGTCGGCAGCGCGATTTTTGGCGCGCGCTGATATTTGCGGGCAGGACTCGCGTCCTGCCCGCAAGATCAGGGTCTCATTCGACGGCGACGATCTTGCCGTCTTCCCACTTGAACAGCGAGAAGCTCGGCGAGGTGAGGTCGCCGCTTTCGCCGTAGGTCAGGCTACCGATCGCGGTTTCCACCGGCTCGCCGGACTTGAGTGCTGCGCCGACCGCCGCCGCGTCATCGGCGCTGCCGGCCTTCTCGATGCCCGCCTTGAGCACTTCGACCGCCGCATAGGCGTTGAGCGTGAAGGCCTCCGGCGGGATGTTCTTGGCCTCCAGCGCCTTGACCGCATCGGCCGAGGCCGGGTTCCTCAGCGCGTCGGACGCGTTGGTGAACAGCGTGCCGGCTGCCGCCTCGTTGCCGATCGCCCAGTATTCGGTGTTGGACAGGCCCTCGCCGCCGATGATCGTCGCCTCGACGCCGGCATCGGCGAGCTGGCGCGCCAGCAGGCCGCCTTCCGGATGATAGCCGCCGAAATAGATCACCTCGACCTCGGCCGCCTTCAGGCGGGTGACGAGCGCGGAGAGATCCTTCTCGCCCGGGGTGAGCGAGTTGTATTCGACTTCCTCGATGCCTCCGGCGTTGATCGCCTTCTTGAACGCATCGGCAAGGCCCTGGCCGTAGGTGCCCTTGTCGTGGAGGACAGCGATCTTCTTGTCCTTCATGTTCTCGAGCACATAGGCAGCGGCGACCTCGGCCTGCTGGTCATCACGGCCGCAGGTGCGCAGCACGTTGGTGAGGCCGCGGGCGGTCAGATCCGGCGCGGTCGCGGTCGGCGTCACCATAAGCACGCCATTCTCCGCGAAAACGTCCGATGCGGGAATGGCGACGCCGGACGTCACCGGGCCGACGACATATTGCACGCCCTCGCCGACAAGCAGATTGGCGCTGGAAACACCCTGCTTTGGATCGCCGGCGTCGTCGACGACCTGCAGCACCACCTTTTCGCCAAGGATTCCGCCCGCCTCGTTGATCACGTCCACCGCGGTCTGGGCACCGTTCCTGACCTGGTCGCCATAGGCGGCGACCGGGCCGGTGAGCGGAGCGACCAGGCCGACGGTGATGTCCGCGCGCGCGGCGGAAGCGAAGGCCAGCATCGCAACGAGCGAGACGCCGGCGATGATTTTTCTTTGCATGACGTTTCTCCTTATTGGCCGCTCCCGATGGCCCGGATGGGACGGGCGGCGGCATGGCGTGCCCTAGGCCTTATCCCCAGCGGGCCGCTGCCGCAACAGCCAAGTCCCCGCCGCCGCTTGTGTCAGGGCCAGCGAAGGCATGCCCGGACGCCTGTGGCGAAGGCCCGCTCGCCACTGCTCGCGGGGAAAGGACGGTCGCCGGACTGTTGACTGGGTATCGCCGACACAGGGGTGGCGGTGCTGAACCCATGGGCCGACTGACGGCGCTCAGTGCAGTACGAGTTCGCCGTCGACCTTTTGCCATTCGTGCGGCGCGATCAGCTTGCTGTGTGTGTATTCGACCGAATGCAGGGGTCCTTCCAGCCTGGCCTTCCAGAACTCGATGAACCTGACCAGCACCGGGAACCGCGGCGCGATGTCGTAGTCCTGCCAGACGTAGGTCTGCAGGAGATGCGGATGGTCCGGCAGGTGATAGAGGATGCGGGCCGTGGTCAGCCCGTAACCCTTGAGCATCAGTTCCAGTTGGGAATGGTCGCGCATGGCCCGTCCTCCAGGCGTTGTGTCGTCCTCCCAATGTCCAAGTGTGGACGACGATTGTTAACCGTCCATTGAAATCGCCACAATTGCAACACGATTCATTCCGTAAAAACAGCCACTTAGCAGCCGTCTGAGCCGAGTGCTGACAGCCCGCGCCCATGCCGGTGCGTCATCCCGCCGCGCAGGTCGAATGTCTAATGTTGCCCGTGCCGGCGAATTGATAATAAATGCAGCCATTCTGGCAGGTCTGTGCTGCAATGGTGCCTCGTTCGTGCGAGGCCGAAGGTGCGGGGAGGAGTCTTAAAATGTCCGAGGTACATGTCCACAAGGTCAAGGCAGCGTGGAAGAAGAACGCGCTGATCGACAATGAGACCTATCTCAAATGGTACGCGGACAGCGTCAAGAATCCGGACAGGTTCTGGGGCAGGCACGGCAAGCGCATCGACTGGTTCAAGCCCTACACCAAGGTCAGGAACGCATCCTTCGAGGGCAACGTCTCGATCAAATGGTTCGAGGACGGCGTCACCAATGTCTCCTACAATTGCATCGACCGCCACCTCAAGAAGCGCGGCGAACAGGTCGCCATCATCTGGGAGGGCGACAATCCCTATGACGACAAGAGGGTCACCTACAACGAACTTCACGAACAGGTCTGCCGCTTCGCCAATGTGCTGAAGAAGCACGGCGTCAGGAAGGGCGACCGCGTCACCATCTACATGCCGATGATCCTGGAAGCCGCCTATGCGATGTTCGCCTGCACCCGCATCGGCGCCATCCATTCGGTCGTGTTCGGCGGCTTCTCGCCGGAGGCGCTGGCCGGCCGCATCGTCGACTGCCAGTCGAATTTCGTCATCACCGCCGACGAGGGTCTGCGCGCCGGCAAGAAGATCCCGCTGAAGGAAAACACCGACCGGGCCGCCGAGATTGCCGCCAAGGGGGGCGTCAAGGTCGAGAAGGTGGTCGTGGTGCGCCGTACCGGCGGCAAGATCGACTGGACCGAGGGCCGCGACCTTTGGCTGCACGAAGAGGCGGCCACGGTGAAGCCCGTCTGCGCGCCGGAAAAGATGAAGGCGGAGGACCCGCTGTTCATCCTCTACACGTCGGGCTCGACCGGCAAGCCGAAGGGCGTGCTTCACACGACGGGCGGCTATCTCGTCTATGTCTCGATGACCCACCAGTACGTCTTCGACTATCA
>JALYWP010000342.1 GCA_030852655.1 Pseudomonadota bacterium
ACACATGAGCCGTTTGGTGCGCAAAATCTACAGTTTGTGCGCCTTGTCTCGTTGTGACGGGCCAGCCCTCCTGACACAATGCTGCCAGGAATCGCGAGATTCCGGCTCACTGGGGGCAGTGGTCGAGGGCATGCCAAGAAAAAACTGGGGCAAACGCAGGGAAATACAGGCCATCGAATGGCCGACGGTTTTTCTCGTGATCGCTTGCTACGCTGCCTGGGTGGGGGCAGCGGTCTTTTTCTGGCCCTCAAATCCGATCACCGCATTGGCGGTTCTCGGCGTGCTGCTGGCCATGCAGTCGTCGCTGATGCACGAAGCCTCGCACGGCCATCCGACGCGAAAAGCTTGGTTCAACGAATTGCTGGTCGGACTGCCGATCGGCCTCGTCTATCCGTTCCGCCGCTTCAAGGCGCTGCATCTGCGCCACCACGCCGACGAGCGGCTGACCGATCCTTTCGACGATCCGGAAAGCTACTACAAGGCGCTCTGGCACCATGAAGAGTTCCCGGCGGGGCTGAAGGCCCTGCTGAGGATCAACAACACGATGATCGGGCGCTTCGTCATCGGGCCGCCGCTGGCGACGGCGGGGTTCCTGGCCACCGAAGCCAGGCTCATTGCCGACGGCGACAGGGCGGTGCGCAAGGCCTGGCTGCTGCACGCCGCCGGCCTCGCAATCGTTCTGCCGGTCGTCCAGTTCGGCTTCGGCATCCCGCTCTGGCTCTATATCCTCGTGCCGGTATGGATCGGCCAGTCGATCATGTCGGTGCGCACCTTCGCCGAACACCAATGGTCGGAGCGGCCGGACGGGCGCACCATCATCATCGAGCGTTCGCCGCTGGCCTTGCTGTTTCTCAACAACAATCTGCATCTCGTGCACCACAAGAGCCCGAACGTCGCCTGGTACAGGCTGCCGAAGCTTTTCCGCGACAGGCGCGAGCAGTGGATTGCGATGAACAACGGCTATGTGTTTCCGGGCTATTTCGCGCTGCTGAAGGAATACGCGTTCAAGCCGAAGGAGCCGGTGGTCCATCCGGCGCTGCGCCGCGCGCCCGAACCCGGCCGCGCCTTCCGCCCGCGCGTAAGGGCGAACAACGTGTCGGGCCTCGGAACGGCGCCGGTCCCGGCCGAGCCGCCGAAGGAATGATGCGGGCTTCGGGCCGGATTGCCTTTTTCCGGCCGTTTCTTCAGATGGCGCGATGAGCATCGCAGCCCTTCCCATGTACGACTGGCCCGAACGGCGCGCCGACACCGATGCGGAGTGGCGGGATTTGCGCGCGCGGTTCGTCGCTGCCGGCATCGACGCGCCGGAACGGCTCGTGCGGCGCAACGCCGACATGCCTGCGGTGCCCGGCGGCATAAGCGATCGGGAGGGCAGGGTGACTGCACCCGACCCGGCGACGCTGCCGCCCGACGAACTCGACCGCCAGACGCTGTGGAGACATCCCGATCTGCTCCTCGCCCAAACCTGCTGGGGGCCGATGGAGGAGGGGCTGCACGAGCACGTCGCTGTCGTCGGGCAGCCGAGCTATGACGGCATCGAAGGCGGGCAGGGCGCGTTCTATTCCAGCGCGATCCTGATGCGGCGTGAGGTTGGTCCGGGTCGAAATTCCGTCGCGCCGACCGACGGAAGCGCAAACCTCCCGCTCGACCTCATGCGCGGGAAACGCTTCGCCTATAACAGCCTCGATTCCATGTCCGGTATCATTGCGCTGGCGCGTGATCTCGAAGCCGCCGGCGAGAACCTTTCCATCTTCTCCGGGCGCATCGAGACGGCGGCGCACCGGGCCTCCATCGTCGCAGTCGCCGAGGGCAGGGCGGACGTCTGCGCCGCCGACTGCCGGAGCTGGCATTTCGCGCGCCTCTACGAGCCACGCGCCGCCGATGTCGAGGTCGTCGGCTGGACCGCGCGGCGCAAGGGACTACCCTTCATCACCTCGCGCCACACGCCGCCCGGGGTGATAGCCGGGCTGCGCGCCGCTCTGGCCCATCGTTGAGCCGCATTCACGTCGCATCACATCGCCGCGATTGCCGCCTCGGGCGGGAACGCATTCCCTCCTTTGACGTTGGCAGTCTCGAAGGAGGACGCCATGTCCCAGGAGATATTGCTGCCGATGCTCGGTATTCTCGGTGCGCTCGCCGGCGCGACGGTCGTCGCTTACGCCCTGCTCAACAATGACCACCTGCACTCGCGCGGCAAGCATTGAGGCCTGCTGCGGGCAGCCGGGATCATTCACACGCGCCTGACAATTACCCCCGCATCTTTTCGCCGCCTGGATCGAAGGGCGGCGCGACATTGATGCGGGCAGGGCGGCGGTGCCCGAGAATCTCGATCTCGAACAGGCCCTCGCTCTCGTCCTCGGCGAGCGCCGCCGGCACATAGCCCTGGGCCATCGATTTCCGGACGTAGTGCGCATAGCCGCCCGAGGTGACCCAGCCGACAACGCGCCACTCGCCGTCGGTGATGCCGCGCACGGCGGACGCGCCGGTTGCCGCGGTCGAGGAGCGCACTTCCCTGCCGGCCGCATCGAAACGGGGAGCGCCATAGCCGTGCGGCTTTTCTACGGTGCCGTAATCCTGCGACACCTTCGCCCAGATCGGCTCGTCTCCCATCACGTCGGCGTCGAGCGCGTCGACGACCAGCGAGACGCGGCGCAGTTTTCCTCCCTCCGCCTTCTCCTTCGCCGCCGCCTCGCGGCCGATGAAATCGTTCTTCTCAAGCCTGACGAAGCGGTCCATCGCGCCCTCGAACGGCCCGTAGATCGGCCTC
>JALYWP010000354.1 GCA_030852655.1 Pseudomonadota bacterium
CCCGGGAAATCCCAGTTGGTGTCGGCCTCGAAATATTTCGGATCGCCGATGATCGGGCAGCCGATATGGGCGGCATGGACGCGAAGCTGGTGGGTACGGCCCGTATAGGGCTCCATTTCCAGCCATGACAGCGCTTGTCCGGCCTGCTCGACAACGCTGTAGAACGATACCGCATGGTCGGCCCCCTTCTCCCCATGCCGAGCGACCCGCACCCGGTCGCCGTCAGACGTCTGCTCCTTGATGAGCCAGGTGGATATCTTGTCCTCGCGCTTCGGCGGGACGCCCTTGACCAGCGCCCAATAGGTTTTTTTGGTTTCGCGCGCACGGAACGCCTCTGACAGCTTCATGGCAGCAAGACGCGTGCGCGCCACCACGAGCACGCCCGAGGTGTCGCGGTCGAGTCTGTGCACCAGCCGCGGCTTCTCGCCCTTCTGGCTGCGCCAGGCCTCCAGCATGGAATCGACGCTGCGAACGACGCCGGAACCGCCCTGTACCGCCAACCCGGAGGGTTTGTTGAAGACGAACACCTTCGGATCTTCGTGCAGGAGCATCTGGCGCAGGACGTCGCCGTCGTCCTGGCTACGGATCGTTCTCGCGGTCAACGGACCAGTCTTCTGGTCGACGTCGAGCGGCGGAATGCGCACCGTCTGCCCGGGCTCGACGCGCGAATCCGCCTTGACGCGCCCGCCGTCGACGCGCACCTGGCCGGAGCGCAACAGTTTCTGAAGATGGCCGAAGCCGAGGCCCGGATAGTGGACCTTGAACCAGCGGTCGAGGCGCATGCCCGCCTCGCCGTCCTCGACCCTGATCTGCTCTACGCCTGCCATTTTTCGTCCACTCGCTTCAGCCGGCGCAATAGCATCAGCCGACGGTTCTTGCGAGCCACAATCCCATGAAGATGGCAAGCAGCGAGCCGACGACGCTGGCTATCGCATAGGCAAGCGCCGGAGCGGCCGAACCGCGCTCCCAAAGCACGGCGAAATCCAGCGAGAAGGCGGAAAAGGTGGTGAAGCCGCCGAGAATGCCCGTGGCGACAAAGAGCTTGAGCTCGTTCGACGCGTTGAACCGCCGGGCCAGGAGTTCGATGAAGACACCCATGGCGAAGGAGCCGGCGATGTTGATCGCCATCGTGCCCCAAGGAAATCCCGGCCCGAGGAGCCGAAGCGAGGCAAGGTTCACGAGATGGCGCAACGACGCGCCGATGGCGCCGCCCGCGGCCACGAGGAGGAGATGGAGCATCATGCCTGAATGCGCCCGCCGCGTTGACGGGTCAATCGCCGGGCGCCGGTCAAGTGCTCGTGTTGCTTCGCGCTTGTTCGACGGCCGCTAGCGCCATCACGAGCCAAAGGTCGCACAACGACCATCGGTTTGGTTTCCTGGTTGCGCGGACAGAAGAGAAATAGCGGGTTAGCATGAACTCCGGCAAGCCAACCTTGCCCTTCTGGACGTTGCAACGTTGGCAAGCCGGGATCGTGACGTGACGTCCCTTGTGAGCACGTGGGATGACGTGATCGCGCGTCCGCTTGCCGTTGGTGGCATTTTCCTTCCCCAAACCCGAACCACAGTATGCGCACCAGTTCCGGCGGTCGTCCTGCCACCAGTCGCCAGTTCTCCTCGATATCAGCGCCGCGGGGCCGGTCGTGCCCGCCAATTCAGCCTTGCCCATCAGAAAACCTTGGCCGAGAATTCTTTGAATTCGGCTAATTGAAACATGTGAATTGTCAGGCTTCTGGTGGACTTGGCTTAACCGCTTCCGATGAGAACCATACGTCTGGATAGATCGCTGTGGCGGAATGGTCTGGTTTCCGCTCGGCCGTCAGCACGATCTGCCGCGATTTTCGCGCCCCGCGCGGCGTCGGCGTCTTCAGACTGAGCGCGCGGTCGGACGCCCCGCTGCACGGGATGAACCAGGAACCGCCGACCACCTCCATGGCGAAACCGGCACGGCTTCGCGTCGCCAGCACCGCGAGGCCTATCTCCTGCGCCGGCCGCCAGGGGAAGATCATGCGGCCGCGAAGCTTCAGCGCCTTCAGCCACCGGGCCGGCGGGGCGATCACGCCGGCATTGACATAGATGATGTCCGCCCGCTCCAGCTTTGCCGCCACCGCGTCAGCATGGAGGAGCTTCACGTTCCCGTAGGACGCAAGGTTGTGCCTGGCCATCTCGGCGAGTCGCGCCTCGATTTCGTAAGCAAACACCTCTCCGCCGGGTTCGACCAGCATGGATAGCGCGGCCGTATAGTAGCCGCCGCCAGCGCCGATATGGATGACGGTCTCGCCGGATTTTGGCGAAACGGCTCCGATCCAGGCCGCATGAAGGAAGGGCTCGCCATTGTTGATGCCACGCTCCGGATCGATGGCGACCAGTGCGTTCTGGTAAAGGTGAACCGGGTCGGCGCTTGGCGTTTCTATGTATTGCTGCGCGACCAGCATGTGCCAGGGGCCAGGCGGCAGGAAAGCCTCGCGCGGCAGCGTCTCGAAGACCTCCGCGATGCGGGGGTCGCCGGCGCCGCTGGCGGCTGCCATCGAGCGCGCGTAGAGTGCGCGAGCCTCGCCCAGCCGGTCGGTCGGATCCTTCATCTGTCGTGCCTCGCCGGGAAAACGCGGCGTTGCCGTCGTTCTCCCCGGACGCATCATCCCACAAAGCGAAGCGGCCGGGAACTTGCCCGGCCAGCTTCCTTACGTGGCACGATCAGGCCGCCTTGGCCTCGATGCAACTCATCGCGATCTGCTCGATATGGCGATGGTCGGTACCGCAACAGCCGCCGAGCACGTTCATTCGTTTCAGGCGCGAACGGATGTCGGCGAACTGCCGGCCGAACTCAGCCGGATTTCCATCGTCCAGTTCGGACGCGTTGTCGAGTTCGGCATGGCTCATCCGCGAAGCGTTGGCCCGCATGCCGCCGATGCGCTCAACCCAGGGCTCGCCCGAAAGGAGTTTGCTCTCGTAATGGGTGGGATGGGCGCAGTTGACCATGTAGTAGGCCGGACCGTTCGCGGTAGCGCGGTCGACCATGGTGATAGCCGCGCCGAGGCCGTCGCCGGTCGGCAGATTGCCGTTCGTCTCGACGGTGAAGGATATCACCGCCGGCAAGCCGGCTTCCTGGGCGGCCCTGGTGATGCCGATCGCCTCCGGGATGTTTGTCATGGTGATCGCCGAGATCATGTCGACCTTCTCGCCGGCGAAGATGCGCACTTGCTGCGAATGATAGGCTTGCGCCTCCTCCGGGCTCATGACGTTGCCGGGATCGTAGCCGTCACCGCGCGGGCCGATGCAGCCGCTGATCACCATCCTGGTACGCGGCGTCTCGTATTCCGCCTTGATGTCGCGCAGCAGCGCGATCGCCTTGCGATTGACCTCCTCCAGACGAGCCGCGGAATAGCCAAGCTTGTCAGCCCAGTCCCTGCTCGCGCGCCAGGTCGCACTTTCGAGGATGAAGCCCACGCCGTTCTTGCGTGCGATCGCCGCATGCCTTGCGAAGTAGCGGCGCAGCGCGCGCACGCCCTTCTCGTCCTTGAACAGGTCGAAAGCGGCGAAATAGGGCAGGTCGAAACCGTCATGGAAGACCAGCGTCGTTTCGATGCCGCCATCAGTAAGAAACAGGCCGCCATCCATCTGCGGCAGTGAGTTTTTCGAAAGGGTCATGTTTGCGAACGTCCTCGTGTTGAACGGTACGGCGATCCGCCAGATTTGCGGGAAGCCGGCCGCCGGTCACGCGGCCGATTTTCCCGGCAGCGCTACGGCTTGATAGTTGCCGCAGCGTAACAGGAGGATGTTCTGGAGGCAGCCGTTCGCGGCCATCTTGCTACAAGGCTGAAACAGAAATGTCGGCGGTCGGCGCGATCGCGCCTGATCTCGCCCGGTAGTCTAGGTGTTGGCGGATTATCGCGGCTCTAAGCCGCGGTCCGACGGATCGTAGAATGTCTGCCTGCCCGTCTTTTCCGGAAAATAGTCCTGGCCTGAGAACGCTTCCGGCTGGTCATGACCGTAGAGATAGTCGTGGCGTGAGTGCGCCCGAAACAGCAATCCAACCACCCCTTTTCGCGGAATCAGGTTTGCGGAGTGACGACGATGGGGGGCCGTTGCGCTTCTGGCGCTCTCCACTCGCTTAGACCAGCCGGCTCTGCTCCACCGCGGCGCCGATGAAAGAGGCGAAGAGCGGGTGCGGGTCGAGCGGGCGGCTCTTCAGCTCCGGGTGATACTGCACGCCGATGAACCAGGGATGATCGGCGTATTCGATCGTCTCGGGCAGCACGCCGTCGGGCGACATGCCGGCGAAGATCAGGCCGCACTCCTCCAGCCGCTCCTTGTAGTCGATATTGACCTCGTAGCGGTGGCGGTGGCGCTCGGAAATGGTCGTGTCGCCGTAGATCTCGGCGATCCTGGAGCCGGGCGCCAGATGCGCCTCGTAGGCGCCGAGACGCATCGTGCCGCCGAGATCGCCCGTCTCGCGCCGCTTCTCCAGCATGTTGCCCTTCAACCATTCGGTCATCAGGCCGACGACCGGCTCCTTCGCCGGGCCGAACTCGCTCGATGATGCGTTCTCGACACCTGCGAGCGACCGCGCCGCCTCGATGCAGGCCATCTGCATGCCGAAGCAGATGCCGAAATAGGGCACCTTGCGTTCGCGGGCGAACTTGGCCGCGAGGATTTTGCCTTCCGCGCCGCGCTCGCCAAAACCGCCGGGGACGAGGATGCCGTGGAC
>JALYWP010000143.1 GCA_030852655.1 Pseudomonadota bacterium
CGGCGTTCGAACGCGCGGCCGGCAATGCCACGATGCAGATACTCGGCCTTGTCTTCGTCCTTCTTCTCGCCGGTTACCAGAAGCATGTTCTGCTCCTGCGTCATCGACAGCTCGTCCTGGCTGAAGCCCGCCACCGCCATGGTAATGCGGTAGTCGTCGTCGCCAGTCCTGGCAATGTCATAGGGCGGCCAATTGTCGATGGTTGTCGTCGCCCGGCTCGCGGTCTCGAGAAGGTCGAAGACTCGATCGAAGCCGACGCTCGACCGATAGAGCGGGGAAAAGTCGAATGCTGTTCTCATAGCCATATCCTCCATTGAGCAACATGGGTACGAGGAGCGCCAAGAAGCCGGCGCTCCCTGACCAATGCCGGTCCTGTTCAGCGACCGGCTCCACTGAGCTAGGAATCGCGTTTCCGGGCGTCAAGACCTATCCGTAGAGAATCCAGAATTCGCTGGAACGTCGATCAGGCATGCGGCGTTTCCAGACGTCACCTGGTCAGAATGGATCGCATACTGGAAGGACGAACAATGGCGATTACACGCGAGGAGATAATATCCGTCCTTGGACCAGCCGACGACGAACTCGTCGCAGAATTGATGGCGACCGGAGCATCGGCCGAGGAGCTCAGGGAGGCCTGGGGTTGGCTCCATAACGACGAGGCTCTGATGAGTGTCGGGCGTCCGCTGCCGGGGACACGGGTCGGCAGGCTGATCGAGATGCTGGAACCGGAAGAGGATGAAGCGTAGTGCGTCGCTTACGTCCCTGGCGTCTTGAACTTGGACCGCAGGCGGACCATGTCGTTTTCAGGAAGGGCGCTCGCCCCTCCCTTGCTTCTTCGAAAAGACGATCAGAACGACTGGAGGAAGTGATGAGCGACGTCGCGTTTTCGGAACCGGTCATCCTGCATTTGCCCGGAATGGGCGACCGCAAGGTCGCGACCAGCTTTGAAGCGATCGAATGCCTTCGGAACGAATGGCCGCAATGGGCGAGAGGCAGAAGCTGGCGCAGCGCGCAGTCAGCCTGTCGCGACGCGCTCGACGGATGGTGTGGCGCGAAGGCAGCACGACGGAGCTTCGTCAAGGCTGCCGACCGGGCGGGGCTGCTGCCGGGCCGGCGGCGGTCAAGCGCGCCAGCTGGCACCGGTCGGCATCCGGCGAGGCACGGGTGGCCGCGTCCGGCATTCAGTGAATTGCGATAATGCCGTCCACCGCCTTCCACTCGGATGGCTTGATCAGGCGATGGTGGGCGACGCGTACCGAGTGCAGCGCGCCCTCCAGCGTTTCCTTCCAGTAGTCAAGGAAGCCGCGCAGTTCCGGGAAGTCCGGCGCGAGGTCATACTCCTGCCAGACATAGAGCTGCAGCAGGCTCGGATGGTCGGGCATGCGGTAGTGAATCTCGGCGGTTGTCAGTCCATAGCCCTCCATTTGCATCCGGAATTCCCGGCTCACGCTCGCTGCCATTATTCTCCACCTTTCCTCTTGCTTGCTGCCTAGGCATCCAGCCGCTGCTGCTCGGAACCGCGTTCGCCTTCGGCTCCGTTGGAACGCTGAGCATCGATGCCGTCCAGTTGCCGCAGTGCGTCCATGACGGAATCGAACGAGATTGGCTGCCGGGCACCCGGCGGCTGCCTCAGCGCCGGCATGGATTCGACCGCGCAGGCGTCGGAGGCCCAGGATGAGAGGATTGCGCGCTTTTCACCAACATCCAGCGCACTATCGCGGAGAACGTCGTCTGGATGCTTGTAATGGCGTTCTGGCGACAGCAGCCGGTCGAGCGCGGGGTCGTCGGACCGGGGTGCGAGTGAAGGTATGATCGTCGAAAGATCGGTTCGGCCCATCGATATCCTCCTTCCGGTTTGCCGTTCCAAAGCTCCGATTTCGATCTCAAGTCGAGATGCCGTGCATGGCGCAGGCGGTCCCTGGATTTTGCCCGCCCACGGTAAAATTTCAAGCCCCGCCGTATGAACCAAACGGCAGATAACCGCATGTTTTCATGGCGCTAGCACTCTATCGGCGCGAGTGCCAAAAATTTTTCGGCGCCTCTTGAAACACCGAAATTGCGAAACTAGCTCGAAATACGCGCGATGCCCGTCGAGGGGTCGCTACACCCCCGCACAGGCCCGATATTGCCGGGTCCGTGCGGAGGAACCTCAAAATCTGTTTGTCCTTGAAGGAGAACGACATGGCGTTCCGTCCATTGCATGACCGTATCCTGGTCCGCCGCATCGAGGCCGATGAAAAGACGGCAGGCGGCATCATCATCCCCGACACCGCCAAGGAAAAGCCGCAGGAGGGCGAAGTCATCGCCGCCGGCGCAGGCGCCCGCAACGAGGCCGGCCAGCTTCAGCCGCTTGACGTCAAGGCGGGCGATCGCATCCTTTTTGGCAAATGGTCCGGCACCGAGATCAAGCTCGGCGGCGAGGATCTCATTATCATGAAGGAAAGCGATGTGATGGGCGTGATCGAGCCGACCGCCACGCTGAAGAAGGCCGCCTGACGGCTTCCGCGAACGTCAACCAGTCAACGAAAGCTGCCTAACTTTGAAGGAGTGATCCAATGGCTGCGAAGGAAGTTAAGTTCCACACCGAAGCTCGCGAGAAGATGCTGCGCGGCGTTGATATCCTGGCCAATGCGGTAAAGGTGACGCTCGGTCCGAAGGGCCGGAATGTCGTCATCGACAAGTCGTTCGGCGCGCCGCGCATCACCAAGGATGGTGTGACGGTGGCAAAGGAGATCGAGCTTGAGGACAAGTTCGAGAATATGGGCGCCCAGATGGTGCGCGAGGTCGCGTCGAAGACCAACGACCTTGCCGGTGACGGCACCACGACCGCGACTGTGCTTGCCCAGGCCATCGTCAGGGAAGGCGCCAAGGCCGTCGCCTCGGGCATGAACCCGATGGATCTGAAGCGCGGTATCGACAAGGCAGTCGATGCGATCGTCGCCGAGCTGAAGGCCAACGCCCGCAAAGTGACGCAAAACAACGAGATCGCCCAGGTGGGGACCATCTCGGCCAACGGCGACTCCGAGATCGGCCGCTTCCTGGCCGAGGCAATGGAAAAGGTCGGCAACGAGGGCGTCATCACGGTCGAGGAAGCCAAGACCGCCGAGACCGAGCTGGAGGTGGTCGAAGGCATGCAATTCGATCGCGGCTACCTCTCGCCCTACTTCATCACCAATCAGGACAAGATGCGGGTAGAGCTCGAAGAGCCCTACGTGCTGATCCACGAGAAGAAGCTCGGCAATCTGCAGGCCATGCTTCCCGTCCTTGAAGCCGTAGTGCAATCCGGCAAGCCACTGCTGATCATTGCCGAGGATGTCGAGGGCGAGGCGCTCGCCACGCTCGTCGTCAACAAGCTGCGCGGCGGCCTCAAGGTCGCGGCCGTCAAGGCTCCGGGCTTCGGCGATCGCCGCAAGGCCATGCTGGAGGACATCGCCATCCTCACCGGCGGCACGGCGATCAGCGAGGATCTTGGCATCAAACTGGAGAATGTGACGCTGCAGATGCTGGGCCGCGCCAAGAAGGTGGTGATCGAGAAGGAGAACACCACCATCGTCGACGGTGTCGGCCGCAAGGAGGA
>JALYWP010000008.1 GCA_030852655.1 Pseudomonadota bacterium
CCGAGAGCGGATAGGAGTGGGTAAAGAGGCGCTCCGACGGCAGGAGGCCGGCCACCGATGCCGCTATCGCCTCGCGGACGCCGCGCATATTGACCGCGTGGCCGCGCTCATGGGCGTTCATGACGTCGATGCCCTTCCAGTTCCATTGCTGCATGTTGACCTGCCTCGGCCCGTCCTGGTGATAGCCGGCAACGATCAGGCGGCCGCCTTCGCGAACTAGCTCTCCGGCAAGGTCGAGCGGCCATTGCTTCCCAGTCGCCTCGATAACCCGGTCGTAGAGGCGACCCTCGGTCAATTCCCTGGCACGGCGGATGATCGCGTAGTGGTCATCCATGCGGATCGTCTCGGCGGCTCCCATCTCGCGCGCGAGGTCGAGTGAGGCTTGTCGCCGCGAGATGGCGGCCACCTCGGCGCCGGCCTGAGTTGCAAGCCGCGTCAGAAGCGCGCCGAGGAAACCTATGCCGATGATCGCGACTCGTTGGCCGGCTTTGATGTCGCTGCGGTTCAGGACGTTCATCGCGCAACCGAGAGGCTCGCCGGGAAATGGTTTTTGCACAAGCGAGGCAGGCAATTTGATCACGGCGTCGGCATTCCCGACGTCATATTGAGCGAAGCTGTTTGTGAAGAGCGTTGCTACGCGGTCGCCGACCTTCACCGAGCGGACATCCGGCGCCACGGCGTCGACCGTTCCCCACGCTTCATGACCCAGCCCGCCCGGTCGGGTCGGAAAGGCCATCCATTCCGGCCCCTCCCATGGTGTGATGTTGGATGCGCATACGCCGCATCCTTCGATGCGGACCCGGACCTGACCCGCCTCGGGCCTCGGTATGGCGACCTCCTGGATGGTCACGGTCCGTGGACCGGTCAGGATGGCAGCCTTCATTGTGCCGGGAGATTTCCTCGCCAAGCTGTGTCGACTAGTCCGATCCGCCTGCAATACTGGCAAACCTTGTCTCCTGCCGCCGCGCTCCCGGCTTCCGACGACATTATTCTTTGCGGTTGACGAACTTGTTGAACCGGCTGGTGCCGCCGCTTGCGGTCTTATCCTGGTGCAGGAACGCCAGATCGTTGTCGTCGAAGATCTCGAAGAACTCGTCCCAGGAAATCTCCTCCAGCTCCTCTTCAGGCTCGCCGAAATCGATCCTCAGAACGCCGCCCTTGCCCTTTGTCTTGACGCGCGCAGGCCTGCCCTCTCGTTTCTCCGCCCAACGACGGATTTCGTCATGGTCGGTGGTGGTTGCGGCTTCGCTCATGGGAGGTCTCGCTCTGTGTGTTGCGCCGAACCGCGTATTGGAAGCTTTGTTCCATGGCGTGGCCTACGGATCGCCGGACTGACAAGCCGGAGCAACGATTTGTAGTACGCTTGGGCGTGTCGGCGGAGCGTCGGAGCTCCTGAGGTCCGACGGGTCCTTCCAGTCGGCTGCCCTTGTCATCGTCTTCCAGCGCAGGGACGGGGTAGCCGACGGGAGCTTCGCGGCCATTTCAGAGCGGGCGGGCGGGGACTCGTCACCATCAAGGACGGGATGGCCGTGGAGCCGAGGACGACGACGTCGATGCCGGCGCCCTCCATCATCATGCCGACCAGGTTCTTGCCGATGTCGTGGATGTCGCCCTTCACCGTGCCGATCACCAGCTTGCCCCGCTTGGGCGCGCCGGTGGGGCTTCGGTCAGCACGTTGTAGGGCGCCCATCCCCGCTCCAGCAGGATGTTGGTGCCTTCCTCGATCTCTTCCTTCAGCCGTCATAGAGGTCATGCATCTGCTGCACGAGTTCGTCGTCGGAAAGCTCGGAAAATCTCGTCGTCGGACATTCTGCACAATCCGCTGGGTTGCAAATTGCACTGCCGGCGCCTGTATCAGCAGGCGCCGGCAGCAGGCAGGTGGAATATCCGGGGCCGGGTCAGGCCTCGAGCCAGACCCTCTGCAGGTCCATCTGGAAAGTCTGGTGGACGCCGTAGTTCTTCACCTTTTCGCTGTTGTGGCTGAAGAGCTTCTGCCAGAACGGCTGGATGATCACGCCGGAATCCTGCAGGATCGTCTCGAGGTCCTTCATGACCTCGCGCCGCTTCTCGGGGTCGTTGATCGACAGCGCTTCCTGCAGCTTGGCGTCGAAGGCCGGGTCCGAATAGCCGCTCTCGTTCCAGGCCTCGCCCGTGCGGTAGCCCAGCGCCAGGGTCTGCACACCGAGCGGACGCATGTACCAGATGGTCATCGAGTACGGATATTTCGTCCAGTCGTTCCAGAAGGTGGAGCCCGGCAGTACGGTCCGCTTGACCTTGATGCCCGCGTCGCGCAGCTGGGCGGCGATGGCGTCGCCGGTGTTCTTCTGCCAGTCGTCCTCCACCGTGATCAGCTCGTGCTCGAAGTCGGCCTGGCCGGCTTCTGCCATCAGCTTCTTGGCTCCCTCGGCGTCCCGGGTCTTCTTCGGCAGCGGGTAGTATTCCGGATGGATCGGGCTGACATGGTGATTCTCGCCGACATCGCCGCGTCCGTTGTAGCCGAGCTGCAGCACGACGTTGTTGTCGACCGCCATCTGCAGGGCGTTGCGCACCCGCTTGTCGTCATAGGGCTTGTTAGTGACGTTGGTGCGCGCGACCAGCGTCGTCGCCGTCGCCACCTCGGATTTCGTCAGCCCGATACCGTCGAGGATATCGATGAAGTCGGCCGGCGTCTCGTGGTTGAGGTCGATCTCACCGGATTCGAAGGCGTTGACCGTAGCCGAGAAATCCGTGCCGTAGTCGATGAACTCGACGGAATCGAGCAGGGCCTCTCCACCCCACCACTTGCCGTTCTCGCGCCGCTTGACGACGGCCTTCGAACCAACTTCGTAGGAAACGAGCTCAAACGCGCCAGTGCCGATGGGGTTGCTGGTCGGGTCGTCGCCCGTGAAGCTGCGATGCAGGACCAGCGCGGGATAGTCGGTGAGATTGGGAATGAGCGAAATGTCAGGCGCGCTCAAGACGAGCTTGACCGTATTGTCGTCGACCTTGGTGATGGCCCCGTCCCTGGCCTTGCCGGACGCCTCGTCGATGAGCCCGCCGACCCGGGCTGCCATCGAGTTGCCCGAGGCGCCCTTCTCGCACCAGCGGTTCAAATTGTGGACCACGTCGTCCGCATTGAAGGCGTCACCATTGGTCCAGGTAACGCCCTGACGCACATGGAGAACATACTCCGTCGCCTCGTCATTCACCTCCCAGCTTTCCAGCAGGACCGGCTCGAAGGTGAATTCACGCGTGTAGCTGACCAGCGGCTCGAGCCAGGTACGCGATATGTTGGCGAGTTCCACCCAGTCGTAGCTGCGGGGATCCTTCTGGCCTTTCACCGCCATCGACACCCGGAGCGTGCCGCCCTTGGTGCCTTCCTGCGCCAAGGCCTTCGACGGCGCCGCCAGGCCGATCATGCCATAGGCCAACGCCGTCGACGCGCCCATTGCGCTGGCGATCGCCAGGAATTCGCGGCGATCGACCCTGCCGGCCCGGACCTCTTCGGCCATTTTCTCGACCGATTTGGGAACCTGATTGCCGTTGCTTTTGAAAAAACGCATGATTTCCTCCCTTTTTCTGCGTTGTCGTTGCCGATGAACCCTTCCCATCGGCACCTAGAGCCTCTGCGTGAGGCGAAGCGCGTCATAGATGGCGGCATGGACGTTGCGCGCGGCGACCGCATCGCCGATCCGGAAAAGCACGAAAGCAGCCTCTGGCCGCGTCTCCGGAAAAATCTCGCCGCCTTCGACAAGCCTGGCGTAATCAACGGCCCCGCTGTTCTTCGACAAGGGCTTCAGCGCCAGATAGATGTCGTCGAGCGGCAGCGTACCATGCTCGACGACAATCTGGTCAACCCGCCTTTCGTCGCGCCAGCCATCGGCAAAATCAGACGACAGCGTCGCCACGAGTTGGTTTCCCTCGCGGCGCACGGCGTCGAGCCGGGTGTTGATGGTGATCGTGACAGCCTTCTCGTGGAAGGCACGCATGTAGGGAACGTGGTTCAGCCCGCCCATCTCCGGCGCGAAGAAGCGCTCAGGCGACAGGAGCTCCAGCTTCGAGCCCGCATTGGCGATCAGCTCCGCGGCGGTCATGCCCTGGTGGCCGCCATTGTCGTCATAGAGGAGCACGTTTTCGGCCGGCTTCACCGCACCGGCGATGATGTCCCAGCTCGAGGTTACGAGATCGTCGCCCGCCGACAAGGGCGGGTTCTGCGGCAGGCCGCCGGTCGCCACGATCACGACGTCCGGCGATAGCGCCAGCACATCGTCCTTCTCGGCCCATGTGTCGTAGCGGGTCTCGACGCCCAGCCTGTCCAGTTCCGCCAGCCGCCAATCGACGATGCCGATCAGCTCGCGCCGGCGCTGGTTCTGCGCGGCAAGCCGCACCTGCCCGCCCGCCTGCCCCGATGCTTCGAGCAGCGTCACCTCGTGCCCGCGCTCGGCGGCGACGCGCGCAGCCTCCAGTCCCGCGGCGCCGGCGCCGACCACGACGACCTTCTTCCGCGGCCCGACCGATCGCGCGATCACATGCGGCATGGTCGCCTCGCGGCCTGTCGCCGCGTTGTGGATGCACAGCGCCTCGCCGCCCTCGTAGATACGGTCGAGGCAATAGGTCGCGCCGACGCAAGGCCGGATCTCGTGCTCGCGGCCCTCCATGATCTTCCTGACAATGTGCGGATCGGCGATATGCGCCCGCGTCATGCCGACCATGTCGAGCTTGCCTTCCGCGATCGCATGGCGCGCGGTCGCCACGTCGGAAATGCGCGCCGCGTGAAACACCGGAAAGCTTGTCGCGGCCCTCACCTCGCCGGCGAAATCGAGATGCGGCGACGAGCGCATGCCGGCGATCGGGATCACCTTGGTCAGCGCCGCGTCGGTCTCGATCGAGCCGCGTATGATGTTGAGGAAATCGAATTTTCCCGAAGCCGCCAGCCGGCGCGCGATCTCGACTCCCTCTTCCTTGGACAGGCCGGCGGAAAAGTCCTCGTCGGCGACCATGCGGATCCCGACGATGAAGTCCTCGCCGACCGCCTTCCTGACCGCATCGATCACCCGCCAGGTGAAGCGCAGCCGGTTGTCCAGCGAGCCGCCATACTCGTCGTCGCGATGGTTGGTGGCCGGCGACCAGAAGCCGTCCATCAGATGGCCGTAGGATTCGAACTCGACGCCGTCGAGCCCGGCGTCCTTCATGCGCTGCGCGGCACTCGCATAGTCGGCGATGATGCGCTCGATGTCCCAATCCTCGGCGATCTTCGGAAAAGAACGGTGCGCCGGCTCGCGCACAGGCGAGGCGCTGAGCACCGGCAGCCAGTCCGCCTTGTTCCAGCCCGTCCGCCGGCCGAGATGGGTGAGCTGGATCATGACCTTGCAGTCGTGCTCGTGGCAGGCGTCCGTCAGTTCGCGCATCCAGCGCACGATCTCGTCGCGATAGGCCTGAAGATTGCCGAAGGCTGCCGGACTGTCCCTGCTGACGATCGCCGAGCCGGCGGTCATGGTCATCGCCATGCCGCCCTTCGCCTTCTCGGCGTGGTAGAGCCGGTAGCGTTCCTTCGGCATGCCGTCCTCGGAATAGGCCGGCTCGTGGCTGGTCGACATGACGCGGTTCTTCAGCGTCAGGTGCTTCAACTGGTAAGGCTGGAGAAGCGGGTCCCTGGAAAGGTCGACGGTCATTCGCCCACCCGCTCCAACTCGAACGGGGGCTGCATCCGGAACGTCGTGCCTTGTTTTGTCCTCACTGGGTCGATCGCTTTTCAGTTCACCGTATCAGGAAGGTTCTCCTCGCGCAGTGCGATAAAATCCCGCAGACCGTCGGCGATACCCTGGTCGAGCCTGGGCTCCTCGTAGTCCTTCAACATGTTGCGCGCCTTCTCGCGGCCGCGCGTATCGTGATCCTTGGCGCCTTCCGCACTCCACTGCTCGAAGGAGTTGAAGTCCATCATGCTCGGCATGAAGAACGCCGACTCGAAATGTTCGAGCGTGTGCTGGGTGCCGAGGAAGTGCCCCTGGGGACCGACCTCGCGCACGGCAGCCATGGCCTCCTTGAAGTCGTCGAACGACAGGCCGCCTGCATATTTGTACCAGGCGACAAGCTGCTCGCAATCGGTCGCGAACTTCGAATAGCCGCAGGTCAGGCCGGCTTCCAGCCATCCCGCAGAATGCCAGATATAGTTGGCACCGGCCAGTATGGCGGCATGCATCAGCATGTTCGCTTCATAGCCGGCCTGGGCATCGTTGAGCTTCGATCCGACATGGAAGCCGGACGTGCGCCAGGGCAGCCGGTATTTCCGCGCCAGCGCCCCCATAAGATACATCATCTGCGCCGCCTCCGGCGTGCCGCCCATGGGAGCGCCGGTCTTCATGTCGACCGTGACCATGAATTGTCCGTAGATCTGCGGAGAGCCCGGCCGGATGAGCTGCGTGAATGCCAGCCCCGCCAGCGCCTCGGCGTTGACCTGCGCGACGGCACCGACCGCCGATGCCGACGTGGACGCGCCGCAGAGCGCGAAGGGCGCAAGGATGAGCGGCTGATTGTGGCGCGCATAGACCTTCATCGCGTCCAGCATGGTCGCGTCCCAGACCAGCGGCGAATTGCAGTTGGTGATGGAGACGAGGACCGGGTTCTCCCTGACATATTCCTCGCCGAACACGATGCCGGCCATCGCCATCGTGTCTTCGGCCCGGTCCTTCGACGTGACGATGCCCATGAACGGCTTGTCGGAATGTTTCAGGGCCGAGTGGATGATGTGCAGATGCCGCTTCGGGACGGCAATCTCCATCGGCTCGCAGATGATCGAGCTGGACGAGTGCAAAGCGGGCGCCATGTAGGCGAGCTTGTGGAAATTGTTGAGATCCTCCAGCGAGCCGTAGCGCCGGTTTCCATCGAGATCGCGGATATAGGGCGCGCCATACATCGGGATGAAGATGGAATTCTTGCCGCCGACGCGGACGGTGCGTTCAGGGTTTCGCGCGTTCAGCGTGAACTCGGAAGGAATCTTCGAGACCAAGTCCATCAGCAGTGCGCGGTCGATGCGGACGCGAGTATCCGTCACGTCGGCGCCCGCCTTTTTCCACATCGCGATCGCCTCGTCATCGCGAAACTCGCAGCCGACCTCTTCGAGGATTTTCACCGATTCATCGTGGATCAGTTCCACCGCCTCGTCGGGAACGATCTCGTAGACGGGTATCTTGCGCACCAGCGTCGGAAACGAAGCGACCGGCGCACCGCGCAGCGCCTTGCGGCCGACGCGGCCGCCGCCGCGGCGCTGCAGGACCGGTGGTTCCGGGGTGTGGGTGGCTTCCGTCAGGCTCATGCTGGCTCTCCCTTGGCTTTAGGAGAGCGCCTGCGTGCCGGCTGTTCAAGCGAAATAGGAAGCCGGCTCGCTTGAGTTGAACTCAACGATCCAAGCGAGAGCAGCCAGTCCTTCAGCTGCACAGCCTGCGGGCTCAGCGGTCGCCTTGCGCTCCATGTCACGAAGTAGGATTGCGGCGCGGCGATCTCGAGGTCGGTCACCCTCACCAGATTGCCGGCCTCGATCAGGGGCTCCACTAGGCTGGCCCAGCCGAGCGTCACCCCCTGCCCGCTGCGCGCCGCCTGCAGCGCGATGACATAGCTGTTGAAGCGCCGCACGCTGACGCGCCGGTCCGAGTGGCCGATCCCGCGCAAGAACTCCGACCATGTCGTCCAGGTCCAGTCGATCCCCTCGACCGACAGCAATGGCAGTTGTATCAAATCCTTCACCGTCGCCGCCGGATAGGCCTTCGCGAAGGCCGGGCTGGCCACGGGGAAGATACGGTCGTCGTAGAGCTTGGCGGAAAGCTCCTCCGGCCATTCGCCGTCTCCATAGCGCAGGCGCAGATCGACGTCGGGCCGGTCGAGGCCATGCGGGTGGTCGGAGATCACATGATCGACGACGATGTCGTGGTGCAGGTTCCAGAAAGCACCCATGCGCGGCATCAGCCACAGATGGGCCATCGCCATCGTGCTGCCGACGGTGACGCTCGCCTGCCCGCCGAAGGATTTTATCTGGCGGAAACTCGCCGCCATCCTTTCGAAGCTTTCGTGCAGCGCCGCAGCCAGCGTCTCGCCCTCGCGGGTGAGTTCGACCGCACGATGCCTGCGCAGGAACAACGGATTGCCAAGCTCGTCCTCGAGCGCACGGACCGAGCGCGAGACGGCGCCGGGCGTCACGTTCAGTTCTTCGGCGGCCTTGGTCAGGCTGAGATGCCGCGCCGCCGCTTCAAAGGCGGCGAGAGCGCTGAGCGAAGGCAGGCTGTAGTATCGGCGGACCATCAGGCAGCGACCCGCTTCTTCGTGCAGGCCACGCAAGAGCGAATGGTGCGGCCGCCTGCGGCGTCACTGGCATAGTCGGTCATGCGCTGCGCTCATATTGACTATCGGGCATTGATACATGTTCGATGGGCAGATGTCGTCTGCCGCTGCCTGTCATAAGCGGCGACGCAAAGCTGCGCGTACCAGAACGCGACTGTCGCCTGCGTGCGCCGGCACAGCGCCTTTGAGGGAGGGAGCCTTTGCCGGACCGGAACTTCAGGCGATTGTTCACGCCGGTCGCCTTGCGGGGCAAGACGCTGCGCAACCGCATCGTCTTCGGCGCACATACGGCGAACATGGCCGTCGAGGGGCTGCCGACCGAACGGCATGTCGGCTACTACGCCGAACGCGCGATCGGCGGTGCGGCGATGATCGTGGTGGAACCGATGCCCGTCCACCAGGCCGCCGTACTCACCCGCGGCAATTTCCGCCCGTCCGACGACGCCGTCATTGCGCATTTCCGCAAGGTGACCGATGCGATCCGCGGCAACGGGGCCGTCGCGATCCAGCAGCTCTACCATGTCGGACAGCATGCCGATTCAGACAATTCGTTCCATGCCGGATGGTCGCCCTCGGGCCTGCCAAGCTACCACGATTCCGACGGCTCCCACCGGATGAGCGAGGCCGAGATCGAGGAAACGATCGACGGGTTCGTCCAGGCCGCGCGACGCTGCCGCGAGGCCGGCTTCGACGGCGTCGAGGTGTGGGCAGCCTATCATTCGATGCTCGACCAGTTCTGGACGCCGTGGTCTAACCGGCGCGGCGACCGCTGGGGCGGCGGTCTCGAGAACCGCACGCGCATGAGCCGCGAGGTCATGACGCGCATCCGGCAAGTATGCGGCGACGATTTCATCATCGGGCTCGCCGTCAACGACGAACCCGACGTCGAGGTGGCGCTGAAGCGTGAGGCGCTGGCCGAGATCGTCGACCTGCACGACCGCGACAATCTGATGGACTATGTGACCTGCGGCTCGGGGAGCTATTTCGACTTCTACAAGATCATGCCGGCCTTCGTTTATCCGGAGAAGCTGGGTGCGGACCTTGCAGCCGTTCTCAAGTCAACGGTGCGTCATGCGCTGGTCACCGCGGAAAGCCACATACGCACGCCCGAGAACGCCGAGAGCGTGCTCAGCGAAAACCGCGCCGACCTCGTCTCGATCGTGCGCGGGCAGATCGCCGATCCCCATCTCGCCGCCAAGGCCGCGGCCGGACGGCCCGAAGATATCCGCGGCTGCCTGTCCTGCAACCAGATGTGCTGGGGGCGCCGCTCACGGGACTACTGGATCAGCTGCGTCATCAACCCTTCGGCAGGCCGCGAATGGGAGTGGGGCGGCGACCGCTTCACCCCGGCGGTACGGCCCCGCCGTGTGTTCGTGGTCGGCGGCGGGCCGGCCGGGCTGGAGGCGGCGCGCGTGGCGGCCGAGCGCGGACATCATGTCGTGCTGGCCGAGGCCTCGGACCGGCTGGGTGGGCAGTTCCGGCTGGCCGGCATGCAGCCGCGCCGGGCGCAGATACTCGACCTGATCGACTGGTATCAACGGCAGCTCGGCAAGTTGCAGGTGGATGTGCGCTATGGCGAATATGTCGAAGCGGCAGACATCGAGCGCGAGGGCGCCGACCATGTCATCATCGCCACCGGGTCGTTGCCGCCGGAAGGCGCGTTCCAGCGCGCGCTGCCGCAGTTCGACGACATTCCGGGCGGCGGCCCGGTCCTCTCCGCCGAGGCCGTCATGGCGCGCGAAGCCCGGCCCGGCAAACGTGTTGTCTTGCTCGACGATGGCGGCAACTGGAAGGGCTGCGGCACGGCCTGGAAACTGGCGGAAGACGGCCATGAGGTTACAATCGTGACGCCGGATTCGCTTATCGGCAAGGAGTTGCAGCGGATGGCGGTCGACCTGCCGCTGCGCCGTGCGCTCGCCGGTCTCGGCGTCCGCTTCCTGACCGAAAGCGCAATCACGAGATGGGACGGCAGGTTTGCAACGATAGCCTCGCTGCTTGGCGGGCAAGACCAGGAGATCGAGGCCGACGCCCTGGTCTATGCTGCTACCAGCATGGCCGAGGACAGTCTTGCGCGGGAACTCGAAAAACACGCCATCGCCTTCACCGCGATCGGCGATTGCACGGCGCCACGCCAGGCCGCCTTCGCCATACATGATGGGCGCAAGGCGGGGCTCAGCCTTTGACCTCGTAGAACGAAGGGGCTCCAATGACCGGCTCGACAAGGATTGGCGTGATCGGCGGCGGCGGGTGGCTTGGAAGCGCCATCGTCGACGCCGTTATCAATGCCGGGGTGGTCCGCCCGCAAGATATTGCGCTCTCCTACCGCAGCACGAAGCCGAACCGCTTCCCCGATGCGTTCTGGACCACCGACAACCAGGCGCTCGTCGATCGCAGCGACGTGGTCATCGTTTCCGTCCGGCCGGAGGACTGGCCGTCACTGACTGTCAATGCGGCAGGAAAGCTCGTGATCTCCGTCATGGCGGGCATTCGCCTGTCGGCGATCTGCCAGCGTCATGCAACGCGCCGCGCCGTCCGCACCATACCGAACGCAGCCGCCGAGTTTGGCCGCTCCTATACGCCGTGGATCGCCAGCCCCGACGCGAACGACAATGACCGCGCGATCGTTCGCGCCATATTCGAGGCATGCGGCATGCAAGATGAGGTCGCCAGCGAGCGCGACATCGACTACCTCACCGGGCTAGCAGGTTCCGGGCCGGCATTCCCCGCGCTTCTGGCAGCGGCCATGGTCGATCATGCGGTGGCTTTCGGCCTGTCGCGCGAGATTGCCGAAAGGGCGGCAACCACCGTCCTGACGGGTACGGGCCGCCTGCTCGAGCACAGGCCCGAGTCACCCAACCGGGTGGTGGACATCTTTCTGCGCTATAGAGGCACCACGGCCGCCGGCATCGAAGCCATGCGCGACGCGGGATTCGATCGCTCCGTCGCCGCCGGGCTGCAGAAGGCGTTCGAGAAGTCCCAGAAGATGGGGAACGCCACATAGGCCGAACGAAAAGAGCAAACTGCGCGGCGCTGGGTTGCGCCGAACGAGATCGAGGGGTCCGTCCATCATCGCCGCACGATACCAAGCGGAAGAACCGGTCGCGATCACCTCCTGCGCAGCATTCTCGTCACGGCGTCGTGCGAAGTTCGATCATCTTGCGGGCGCTTTCCTCGTCGGTGATGAGCACCGTCGGCGCCACCAACTTCATCGCGCCGAGCAAGGCGTCGGTCTTTTCCGGCCCGCCGGAGGTCAGGATACGAATCGGCGCCTTGCGCAACCGGTCGACCTCAACAGACATCACCAGGCGGTTGACCGGGTGATCCACGAGTTCGCCGTTCCTGTCGAAGAAATGGAAGAGCAAGTCGCCGACCGCGCCCCGCCCGACCAGCGCTTCGCGTTCTGCCTCCTTGAGGAAGCCGCCGCGATAAAAAGTCGTCGCCGAGGCTATGCCGCCGATGCTGAGCAGCACGGCATCGAGATCCTCGGTCATGCGGAAGAGTTCCTGCAGACCGCACCTTTCGATAAGCGCCGTTTTCGTCTCGACGCTGTCGACCACGGCTGGCGCCGGTATCAGGTAGCCTTCGCCTTGGAACGCCTGCGCAAAACGCCACGCGAACTCGGCCGGATTGATCTGGCGCGCCACGCCGACGCCGCCGAGCAGCGAGATCACCTTGAAGTCGGGCAGCGTCTTCGGATTGATGAAGGAAAGCGTGCTGAACAGCGTCCGCCCCCAGCCGACGCCGACGCGCATGCCCGGACGCATGACCTCGGACAGGAATGCTCCCGTCCTGGCGCTGATCGCCGGGATGGGGTCCGCCTCGGCATGCGACAGCGGCGCAACGATAGCCTGCTGCAGGCCGAACGCATGTTCCAGCGAACGTTCCAGCCTGACAATTTCCGACAATTCGCTCTCGATCGCAATCTTCACCTCGTTGCGCGAGCGTGCTTCGGCAAGCATGCGCACCACGGTGATGCGCCCGACGCCGAGCACATCGGCGATCTCGCTCTGGGTCATCTGCTCGATGAAATACATCCACGCAGCACGAACCCGCAGCCGGTCGGCACGCCGGTCATTCGCGGGCGCACCCGGATCGTCGATACCCGCGGATTTGCGGCGTCCGTTCACTTGGCTGGTGCGTTTCACCATCAAATTCCCCACACCGCCCGACGCATGGCTGGCAGCAGGCTGCCGGCCGGTCGGATCGTTCGCCCGGTCGATCGGTTAGACCCCAGGGCAAGACAAATGCGCAATCGGGCTCTCGCGCCTTGGACGTTTGCAGACGGGCACGGGGACCGCCGCAGGTATGGTTTGACAGGTTCGACACCGCGTCGAATAACTATACCATGATGGCAGGCGGGGCGTACCGCCGCACGAGGCAAGAAAACGAAATGCTGCGAGAACTTTCCGAGGACGTCAGGATACGGGTGAAGGACGGGCTGCGCGACTTTCGTTCGATCGTCCGGCAGCATCGCCATGACCGCACTCCCGGCAAGGCGGCATCCGCGGAGCCGTTCCCGGTTCGCGAAATCGAAGGGCTGCTTGGCCATGCGGTCAGCGCCTTCGACGACGTGATGACGCTGGCCGAAAGTTTTGCTCCCCACCGGAGTGCGAGCATTGCGGTTTCCGGCCCGCAGCCGCTGCAATCCTATTTTTGCGCGCGCGGCGGCTCCCGCCTGGACGGCGAACGTGCGTTTCGCCGCGATCTCTACCGGCTGGCCAAGCTGGTGCTCGAACAAAAGAAACTCGACGCCTTCCGTATCCGGGAAAGCGACTTCGCGGCGGTGCATGAAGCCCTGGAAAAACGCGATGCCGGACTGATCGCCAGGCTGCATGCCGAACCTGCACGGGATGGACGCCTCGCCCTGGTCGCCGCGCTGTCGTCTTCGCTGTTCGTCGAGCTTGTCCGCCACGAGCCCATCAAACTGCCGACGTCGGCCGCCGATGGGCGGGAAACGATCGACATCGGCCATGTGATCGCGGTGAATTGCCTCGCCGCGATCGCGATCGCCTGCGGGCTCGCCACGCTCGATATGGAGGGTGCGGCCGGTCCCGAACTGATGGAGATCGCGGTCCTGGCCGTCGACGCGCGCAGCGACCGTATCCGCTCCGCGCTCGACCGCGCCGATCCGGTGAACGAGCTCACACCGCTTTTCGCAGGCCTGCTCACACATCTCAACTAGGGCGGGTTCCCGTCCCGCCCCCGAGCTTGATCCGTGCCGAAGCGGCTTCGCGCTTTGCGGGATCATGCGTTTGCGGACAATTCCATGATCGTCTTCTTGGCGCGCTGGATCGATGACGGGCTCATCGAGAGCTCGGTCAGCCCCATGCGGATGAATTGCGGAATAAGGTCGGGCCGACCGGCGGCCTCGCCGCACATTCCGACCATGATGCCGGCATCCACGCCTGCCTTCGCGGTCATCTCGATCGCCGTCATAACCGCCGGATTGCTCACGTCGTTCAACCGTGCCACCGCAGGATGAAGCCTGTCCGCCGCCATGACGTATTGCGTGAGATCGTTGGTTCCGATCGAGAAGAAGGCGACGTGTTTCGCAAGCAGCGGCGCGGACAGCACGGCAGCCGGCGTCTCCACCATGATGCCAAGATCGAACCTGGCGAAGGGCGTTTTCGACGCCGTCAGCTCCGCGACGCATTCCTCGATCAGGACCTTCGACTGCTCGATTTCGCCGAGATCGGAAACCATCGGCAGCATGACCTTGACGTTGCCGTGAACGGCGGCGCGCAGCAGCGCCCTGAGCTGCGTCTTGAATATATCCGGCCGGTCGAGGCACATGCGGATGCCGCGCCAGCCGAGGAACGGATTTTCCTCTTGGGGAAATTCTATACCGGCAACCGGCTTGTCGCCGCCAATGTCCAGAGTGCGGATGATCACCGGATAGGGCGCGAAGGACTTGGCGAGCGTAGCGTAGGTCTCGGCCTGAAGGTCTTCCGAAGGCAGGTGCGTATGGCGCATGAACAGAAGCTCGGTGCGGAAAAGACCGACGCCCATCGCTCCGGCTTTCTTCGCCGCTTCGATTTCTTCCAACGAGCCGAGATTGGCCGCGACCTCGATCACTGTCCCGTCGCTGCGGCGGGGGATGGTATCCTTGAAGGCGGCGAGTTCCGTGCGCTCCTTTTCAGCGTTGCTGGCGAGTTCCGCGACTTCGGCGCGCGTCGCCTCGCCGGGATCCGCTTCGACCCAGCCGCTGAACCCGTCGATCGCAATTTCCTGGGCCACGGCGAGATCCCGGACCTGATCGCCAAGGCCGAGCACCGCCGGAATGCCGTGCGAGCGCGCTATGATGGCGATATGCGATGTCGCGCCGCCCTTGCCGCAGACGACGCCGCCGATCCGCTTCAGCGGCGCGCGTGCGAGATCCCATGCGCCGATGTCGTCGGCGGCGAGGATGGCACCTTCCGGGATGCCGGACAGATCCGCCTCCTCCTCGCCGAGCAGCGCCAGCGATATCTGGCGGCCGACAGCGTCGATGTCGTCGGAGCGCGCGGCGAGGTAGCCATCCTCGACGGCACGGAACTCGGCCGCAGTGGCCTCGGTCGCGCCGATCACCGCCGACACCGCGTCCATGCCCTGGCGGACCAGCCCTTCGGCGTGGCCGATCAGGGCTTCATCGGCGACGATATCCATCAGCGCGACGACGATGGCGCGGTCGCTTTCGGCAAGCGACGCGTCGGCGAGCGCCTTCGACATTCTGGCCCGCACCTGGTCGACCGCAGCCTGCAGCCGGGCAATCTCGCCGTCGATTTCATGGTCGGCCAGCGCACGGGGCTGCTGGCTGATCTCTTTGGGAAAATATGCAAAGGCCTGGCCGATGGCCGCACCTTCGCTGGCGGCCACGCCGCGCAGGCGACCCTTGTCATCTGCGCCGGCAACGGTCGGCTGGGGCGCGGTGGCGATCGCGCTCTGCGCTGCGGTCGCCGGTTCGGCCTGATTTTCCTCATCGAGCCCGGCATTCGGGTTTTCGAGATAGCCGATCAGCGCCTCGACCGCCTCGGCCGCGTCCGCTCCGTTGGCGCGGACGGTGACTTCCTGGTTCTCCTTGACCGAAAGCAGCATCAGCTTCACCGAGCTCTTGGCGTTGACGGCCTTGCCATCCTTGACGATCTCGACGTCGGACTCGAAGCTCTTGGCGAGCCTGACGAAGCGCGTCGCGGGGCGTGCATGAAGTCCCTCATGCACTCTGACGATCGTCGAGCGTTCCATTCGATTACCCTACAGTTCCTGCAAGTCGCGGCCTAAGGTCAGGCAGCGGCCAATTCGATGACCGCGCCGGCCTTGAGCTGCGCGACCAGCGCCGCCGTATCGACCGTTGAGGCGCAGATTTCGCCCGGCCGCTCGGCTTCCATCGCGCCGTTGAAGTTGATGACCACATGGCCGATCTCACGCACCTTGGCCCAGGCGCTCGGACCTACCGCGGTGATTGTCGCGGAAACGTCTCCGATCGCGATCGACGCGCCCTTGGCCGGCGCATCGTCGCTGGGGCCGCTCTCGGCCTTGTGCAGGACCGAGACTTCGGCAAGCTCGGGCGGCGAGCCATCCGCAAACAGGATGACGACGCCGCCTTCCGCGAGGTCCGCCACTTCGGGCCCGATTGCGGTGACCCGTGTTCTCAAGAGAACGGACATGTGGCGAACCTCCTTTTCCTTAGAGCACGACCAGGCTGAACAGCCAGGCGATCAGGACCGAAACCGGGCCCATGATCTGACGGCTTATCAGCACCGCCGGCACGCCGATCTCGATCGTCTTGGGCTTGGCTTCACCAAGCGCCAGGCCGACCGGCACGAAGTCGCAACCCACCTGCGTGTTGTAGGCAAAGAGCGCCGGCAGCGCCATTGCCGGCGAGATGGTGCCGTTGGCGATCTGCGGTCCGATGATGGCGACGCCGATCACCTGCGCGATGACCGCGCCCGGGCCGAGGATCGGCGACAGGAACGGCAGGCCGCAGATAGCCGAGATGATCAACAGACCGATGATGTTGTTGGCGAGCGGACCCATGGGCTGCGCCAAGAGGTCGCCGATGCCTGTGTAGAGGATCAGGCCGATCAGCATCGTCACGAACGCCATGAAAGGCAGCACGTTGCGGATGACCTGGTCGATGGTGCGGCGGCCGGCATTGAAGAAGATGCCGACGACGCGGCCCATGACGCGGCCGATCGAGCTGATCAGCCCCACCAGCCCGCCCTCGGCCTCCGGAGCGGCATTGGCGGTCCTCACCGCGGGCGAGTCGGTCGGCGCGGTATTCGTTGCTGCTGCTCCCCCTGCAGTCGTCACGGCTTCGGAGCCGTCCGCCATCGTGATGTTGCCGGCCTTCACACCGGAAACGTAGATGTCCTCGGTGATGAACTGGGCCAGAGGCCCAGCCTGGCCGACCGGCGTCAGGTTGACGGTCGGGATGCGCTTGCGCGGATAGACGCCGCAGCGAGCGGTGCCGCCGCAGTCGACGACGACGACGGCCATTTCGCTTTCGATCGGCGGCGTCTTGAAGCCGTCGACGGCCTCGGCTCCGGTCATCTCCGCGATCTGCGCAGCGATCGGATGAATGCCGCCGCCGGTCACCGACACGACCTTGCTGCGCTGTTCCGTGGGTTCGATCACCAGCGGACCGCCCCATCCGGTCGAGCCCCTGGAGATTTTTACAGCCTTGTACTTCTTAGCCATGATGTTTCCCTCCCGACCTAGAGCTCTACGCCCTGACGGCGGGCCATGATGGCCGTGATGCGCTCGGTGAGGATGCCTTTGAGCAGGATCACGATGAGACCGACGATCGCGTACCAGATGGCGACCTGGATGTGATAGCCGGACGCGACGGCGCCGCGGCTCTCAAGCTCCAGCAGCGCCACGAGTATTCCGCCCCAGACGAAATATTCGCCAGGATTGACGTGGGGAAAGAGGCCGAGAGGCGGATGCACATAGGACACGGCCGCATCGTAGAAGGCGGGCTTGTGCTTCTCTTCCAGGAACGAACCGAAGGTGTAGGCCATCGGGTTCGTCAGGAAGAAGACCGAGATCACCGGAAGCACGGTGTAGCGGGTGAGTGCGATCTTGCCGGCGCCGCGGGCAAGGCCGTGCACGCGCTCCTCACCGACCAGTTCGGTCACGGCGTAGAAAGCGGTCATCAGCACGACCAGCGTCGGGATGATGCCGGTGACGAAGCCGGCGAAGACCTTGCCGCCTTCCTGGAAGATGCCGATGAAGTACTTGCCGGCGGCGGTCAGCCAGCCGAGCTGCTCTTCCTGCGTGACGTTCTCCAGCCTGTCCTTGAATTCCTCGACGGTGATGCCGCCGCCGGCAGGCGGAGCCGCGGGGTCAGTGGTCGCCTGAGCGAGCACGACCAGATTGTCGCGCGCGTGATCGATACCGACCGCGCCGTGATGTATTGCAGCATCCGTGACCATCGCGCCTGCCACATGCAGGTGCTGTACGGCCATGTCGGCGTGCTGTGCCAACATTGTAAAGACTGACATGTCTCCTCCTTCAGCCGCCTTGCCTGTTTGTCCCTGTCGGCAAGGGGTTGCGCTATGCGCGAGCTACGTTCAAGCCGGACAAGCCCGGCTGTCTCCCTGGCTCCGACCGGGCGCGGTCGATCTGTTCGATCGCGCGTTTCACGGCCTCGGCCACACCGGCTTCCCCCTCTCCCAGAACCGCGGGATTGGACCGGAGCTGATCGAGGGGCATCCCCTCGAATTCTTCATGCCTGCGAAACTTGGTGAAGACCGTGCGGCCGCTCATGATCAGGAGACGGCGCACGACCATATCGGGCGTCACGACGACGACGACGATGGTGCCCTTCGAAAAACGTCCGCGGAAATTCCCGGCGCCGACAAATCCATCGTTGAACTGATTGGTGAGGCCCTTGAAGACGTCGGTATAGTGCCGCATCTGCAGCCAGACGCCGAGCGACTGGAGCGCCCACACGGCGAAAAGTGCCAGCAATCCCCATTGCCAAATTGCCATAAGGCCACTCCCAAGCCGGTCTCACAACATCCTGTTGGCTGCCTCGGAACCGTGATTCACAGAACATTTGTTTCCGAAGATGTCAATGTGTATAATTACTGCGAGGCGCGACATCCTCACACCATATCATGTTGTTGGATCGCCTGGCCGGGGGTGATAGACCTCTCCACGGAGAAAAGTGCGATGGATCTGCGCTTCAAGGATGAACTGGCCCTGATGCCCGATCTCAGGCATCGGCTGCGCCGCCTGCGCTGGTTCCGCATGACATTTCGCAATCATGCACGCCTCGTCGCGTCAGCCTACGGCATTCGATTCGCGATCGATGACGCTAGGCTGACCCGGGCGTTCCTCGACTGGGTGGACGTGATGGAGGCGAAGAAGGGCTTCGCGAGGGTCGACCGCGCCGACTTCGTGATCTTCGCGGCCGGCCTCGTGCTGCGCGAGTTGATCAGGCAGGAGCCCGCCAGGGTCGTGGAGCGCGGCATCAAGCCGCCGCCTCCCGCCACCGACCCCGAGATGGCCGGCATCGTCGAATTCTGGCCGGAGGGCTTCCTGTATACCAACTTCTGCGTGTCGGCGATCTCTGCCACCCACGAACAGGAATTCGGCGAAGCGCCGGCGATCGACAGTTGCGCCGACGATCTCAGGACATGGTGGTCCTATCGCGAGAACGTATCGGAGATGCCCGCCTATGCGGTCGCCTTCCTCGATCGCTTCCTCGGCGCCGAACCGAACTGGCTTCTCCCCGACGATCCGGCTTCCCGTCCCGCAATGACGGCGGCTCTTGGAACGCCGGCCGATCCCCGCCCGCCGCTTCTCTGACGGGCCGGGGCATTCAACAAAATCTTTCCTTTGAAATTCGAGCATGGGGGCGCGCTTCTCGTGGCAGATAAACTGATCATCTTCGATTGCGACGGCGTGCTCGTCGACAGCGAGCCGCTGGCGGCGGAAGCCTATGAACGGGTTTACGAGAAGTACGGCATGAGCGGCGTCGGCGCCGACATCATCGCGCAATGCATCGGCATGAAGCAGGCCGACATACTGGTGAAGATCAGGGAACTGACCGGACACCGGTTTCCCGATCATGCGCATGACGATATCTGGGCTGAAACCAAGCAGCTCTTCACGGAGAAGCTGGCCGAGACGGAGGGGTTGCGGCATTTCCTCGAAAATCTGCCGACCGCGCGCTGCGTCGCGTCGTCCTCTTCTCTCGAACGCATCCATCACAGTCTCGACATAACCGGACTGACGCGCTTCTTCGGCGAAGCGATCTTCAGCTCGTCGATGGTGAAACACGGCAAGCCGGCACCCGATATTTTTCTCCATGCCGCCGAGAAGATGGCGGCTGCACCTTCCCGTTGCGTGGTGATCGAGGATTCGCCGCTCGGCATCGAGGGCGCGGTGGCGGCAAACATGACTGCCATCGGCTACACCGGCGGGGGCCACACCTATAACGGCCACGGCGCGCGGCTGATGTCGCGCGGCGCGGTTGCCGCCTGCGCAAGCTGGAATGCTGTGCGGGACGAGTTGAAAGCGCGCGGCTTTCTGGGCTGATCGCTGTTGCGCCTCCCTTGTTTGGAGGGTCGTCGCTAGACCAGCATTCCCAGCGGGTTTTCGATGCGGCGCTTGAAGGCGGCGAGAAGCTCGGCCCCGAGCGCGCCGTCGACCGCGCGGTGGTCGGTCGACAGCGTCACCGACATGATGGTGGCGATCCTGATCTCGCCGTTCTTAACCACCGCCCGCTCCTCGCCGGCGCCGACCGCCAGTATCGTCGCATGCGGCGGGTTGATGACGGCGGCGAAATCCTTGATGCCGAACATGCCGAGATTGGAGACCGCCGTGGTGCCGCCCTGGTATTCCTCCGGCTTCAGCTTCTTGGTTCGGGCGCGGCCGGCAAGATCCTTCATCTCGTTGGCGATAACCGACA
>JALYWP010000039.1 GCA_030852655.1 Pseudomonadota bacterium
GCACAGTACCGCCCCAGGTGCGGAAATGCTTGGAGCTGAAATCGGCGCCGCCACCGGCCTCGCGAATATAGTCGTTGACGTCCTGCGAGGTGACGGGACGCCGCACGCCGCCGCCGTTGATGTACTGGAAGAGATGCTGTCCCGGCAGTTCCTGGATGCTGCGCATGATCTTCGCCATGCGCCGGTCGACCAGCTTCAGCTTCCATTCCTTGCCGGACTTGCCCTTGAAGGCGAAGCGCAGTTTCGCGCCTTCGACCTCGACATGGCGGGTCTTCAGCGTCGTCAGGCCGAAGCTCCGGTTGTCGCGCGCATAGGCGGCGTTGCCGACCCGGATCATGGTGTTGTCGAGCAGCCAGACGACCGAGGCGACGACGCGCTCGCGCGGCAGTTCGCGACGCCGGAGGTCGGCGTCGATGCGCTCGCGGATCTTGGGCAGCGCTCGCGCGAAATCGGCGAGACTCGAATATTTCGCCTCGTCGCGGTTCTCCGACCAGCGCGGGTGATAGCGGTACTGCTTGCGGCCGCGCTGGTCGCGCCCGGTCGCCTGGATGTGGCCGTCGGCGTCGGCGCAGATCCAGACATCGGTCCATGCCGGCGGAATCACCAGCGACAGGATGCGCGCCAGCGTCCTGCGGTCGGCGACCGGCTTGCCGCTCGAGGTGACGAACGAAAAGCCCTTGCCGGCCCGCTTGCGCCTGATGCCCGGCTCGGCATCGCTGACATAGACGAGGGAAGCTTGCCTGGCGGCTTCCTCGGCAGCCTGCTGACGGCCGTTCCCGCCCTTCGTCGTTTCGGACATTTGCAGCATCCTGGAATCCTCCGAGCGGCACGAATAATCGGGCAGGCGACGCAAAGGTTCCGGATCGCGGCGGAAACATCACAGTTACGAGCGAAAACGTCCAAGAACACGAAAACGCAACGAATCCAGGTTTCAATGATATCGCACGCATAGTAACCGGTGCCTGCGGCCATCATTCGCACACAAACGATTACGATGGTCGTTGCGGGCAACGACAAAGACTGTCTCGGGGCAATGCTGACGAAAAAGGGCAAATACGGGCTGAAGGCCCTGGTGCATCTGTCGAAGATGCCGCCGGGACAACTTGCCTTCGTCGGCGACATCGCCGCCAGGAACAACATCCCGAAGAAATTCCTCGATGCTATTCTGGGCGAGCTGCGCAATGCCGGCTTCGTCCAGAGTCGCAAGGGCAAGGATGGAGGCTACCGCCTCGCCAGGCTGCCTTCCGAAATCAAGATCGGCCATGTCGTGCGTGTCCTCGACGGGCCGCTCGCGCCGATCGCCTGCGCCAGCCGCAGCCAGTACCAGCGCTGCGAGGACTGCGACGAGGCGACCTGCCAGGTCCGCCACATGATGCTCGAAGTGCGTCACGCGCTGGCCGAGCTTCTCGACAACCGCAGCCTTGCAGCCATGCGCGATGCCGCCAACGACGACATCGCGGCGGAACTGCGCCAGCAGATCTAAAGCCGCAGCGCTTCCGCGAAAGTTCCATGCCGGTCAGCAGAGGCCGGAGCCTCTTGCGTCACCGCATCGGAACATGTGGGAGAAGCAGGATGCGTCCGACCCCCGGGATGGAAACGAGCAGGGGAACCGGTCCGACGTCCTGGAGTTGCTCCTGGAATGCCGTACTGCCGGTGATCGGACCGATGGCCGTTACCTGATCCAGCCGGTCATCCGCCGCAGGAATGTCTTCAGCGGCTTTGCCCGATTGTAGATCAGCGAAACCAACTGTCCGCTTGCGCTCCGCGCGACCGTCAGATTGTAGACCGGGATCTCGGTTGATCCGAAATCGGTTTTCTGGCGGGTCCTGCCGATCCCGAAGTTGAAACGGGTCTGGCCCTGTTCGTGGCTGTGGCGGATAGCGGCGAAGAGCGATTGGAGCCCCGGCGAGTACGAGCCGTATTCATCGATATTGGACGCGCACAGTATCGAATAATGCGTCTTGCCGCTGACAATGCCGAAATCAGCCGAAATCAGCCGGCCGTCCACCACCAGTCCCGACGTCACGGCTTCCCCCGAAGCAGCGCCGGTGACCGCGAAGTGCAGATAGAAATCCAGATATGCGTCCTGCAACAGGATATCGTCATCGAAGCGCGCCGTGCGTAGGTCGCGGATGAACCGGATCGCGTTTTCGATGTCGCCGGGCGCCGTGAGGGCCACGAACCCGACGTTTTCGTGGTCGTTCTCCAGGTTGCGTCGGCGGCGCCGCAGGCCGTTGCGGAACTTCTTCTTGAGCCTGGATTTTTGCCATTCTTCGAAAGTGCCCGCGCCAAGCGCGAGTTCGTAGCCGGCGTTCTCGGCGAGTTGCCGGCTGCCATTGCCCAGGATCGCCGCCACCGCGGCGGGACAGTAGGGTATCTTGCGAAAGATCAGGATATCGGCCGGGTCGAGCAGTTCCCGGATCCGGCTCCGCAAATCGTCGTCGAGCGCGGCGGCAGTCATCATATGGCGTTCGGCGATGATGCAGTTGTAGTCGGACACGCCAAGATCGGCGGGCTGCAGGATGTTCACCTCGAACGTCCGCTGCAGCACCAGCGGGATCACCATCACGAGTTCGCCCGTAGAACTGCGCACGGTGACGATATGCGGCTTGGCGCCAAGCCGCCTGACCAGGATCGTGTAGATGCAATGCAGCCAGAGCGGCCCCTGGAAGGCCGTCGCGCCGGAGCGTGCGAAGAGTTCCCTGTATTCGGCCGAGAGGAAGTCGAAATCGTTCTCGACCTGCGCGATCAGCCGCGCAGCGACGGGTGCGACGATTTCGACATGCCTGTTCATGGAGCCTCCCGGCGTGGACTTCCCACGAGAGGACCCAAGATTCGGTAAAGGCGAAGCGCTGCGCTGGTCATTTTCCTGCTCGGTGTTCCGCATCGGCCGGGTCATTCCGCGGGCGACGCGCAGGGCGCCCCTTTACGCACTGGCATCAGCCTTGCGACCGAACCGTCGAGACCAGCCAGCTTCTTCGAGAAATGACGCAGCGTCGTCGCCAGGAAGATGAAGGAGATCGTGGTCGCCGACACCGCACCCATGATGCCGAAGATCGGGATCAGCACGAAGAACCCGGCCGCGCGCATGAGCACGGTGAGCGCGATGATCATGAGGTAGCGGCCTTCGTGGCCGGTCAGCATCAGGATCGACCCCGATGGTCCCGCCGCCGCCACCGCCGCCGTGCCGAAGCAGAGCACCGCCAGTGCCGGGTAATAGGGCACGTAGGCTTCGTTGACGATCATCAGGAAGAACTGGCCGCCGGCGAGGACGACCACCATCCCGGCGACAATCACCGCGAGCGTGATCGCCGCGACCGAGTTGAGCAAGCTGTCGAGCTGCCTGAACTCGCCGCGGTAGTAGAGATCGGGAATGTGACGTGTCGAGAACATATGCATCGTGTCCGATGCCGCGGCGAAGGCGTTTGCCAGCCTGGTCGTGACGAAATAGGCGCCCGCGACCGCCGGACTCATCAGGTAGCCGATGATCAGGACGTCGAGATATTGATTTGCCGCTTCGAGCCCGTTGGAAATCCAGAGCTTGAACGACCGGGCCCGCCACACCGCGCCGTCGTAGCGCGGCTTCACTGCCGTGAAATCCGGGTAGAGCGCGCGCAGCTTGCGCCACAGGAAGGCGAACTGGAGCAGCATGGCGGCGATCGCGCCAGCAGAAAACAGGAAGAACACCGTGCTGAGATTGGCCTCCGCGCCGGCCGCGAGGCTTGCTGCAAGGTAGGCAAGCGCCGGCAGCACGACTGCCAGGCTGCCGAGGGCGTCGCCCCTGCCGACGCCGATGGCTGTCCGCACGAGGTGCGACGACGTCAGCACCGCCGCCTGCGCGACCAGAAAGAGCGTCGCCGCGATCGCAAGCAGCGTTGCGTGGGTGGACGCGGCCCAGAAGTAGAAGCCGACCGCCACGACGGCGCAGGCGATCAGGCAGGCCGCCACGCTGAAACGCAAGGCGCCTTTCAGCAACGCCGGGTCGTCGGCGGCCACATACTCGTTCCACGACCGCATGATCGAGACCTGCTGCCCAAAGGTCGCGACGATGCAGAACAGCCCGGCAGCGGAAAACATGATCGAGAAAGTGCCGAATCGATGCGTATCGAGCACCCGCGCCGCCAGCATGATCAGCGTGAAGTTCGCCACGATGATCGAACTCTTCATGACGAAGACGCCGGCTATGCCGCGGATGGCCGGATTCCGCCCGAGCGCCGCCAGCCTGTTCGACAATCCGTTCAGTCGGCCTGCGGGGGCTGGACCATGCTCAGTGGACATCGGGCGCGTGTTTCTCGATCAATTTTCGCTGGGCCTTGCACGTTCGAGTTCCCGCAGGACGAGAGGAGTGACGCCGTCCAGTGTCCGGGCGCCATCTTCGGGAAGGGCACTCGGCGCGACCTTCGGCGGTTGATCCCGATATCCGGGAGCGAAGATCATGTCGAAGGCACCGGCACCACGGCCGGTCCTAGCCGATGCTGACGCGTCCGATGTCCGACTTCACGTCGATGCGGAAGTCGCGCGTCTTCACCACGTCGCCGGCGATCTGCTTGCCGAGTTTTTTCCACAGGAAAGCCGCTCCCGCCTTCGGATAAACGTGCAGGCCGTGGTCCCTGGTCGACGGGTTTTGAAGTCCGATCGTGCGCCGCAGCACCCCGTTGCCGTAGTTTACTGCATATGAGTTCCATATCTCCTTTGTCCAGTGCTCCATGGTCACCGAGATGTTCAGGCAATCATGGTTCTGAACGCGGTGCGGCGCGTATAGCGGCCAGGTTACCATTTCGCCTGGGTGAAGATCGACCGGGGTGGCGTATTCGTCGAACCAGTTTTCGTAAGGCATATCCTCGTCGGTTTCGCGAAGCAGGATTTTCTCGACGATCCTGGGCGTGATGAAAATCTCCGAACGGGGATAGACATAGACACGCTTGACCCCCTCGATCTGCCACAAGGACTGCCCCTGAATATCGGCGTGGTAGAAGACCTTGGCGTTGGGCGAGGAAATAAGGACGCCGATGTTGCGCTTGAAGGTCTTGAGGCCGGGTATGCGCGCCTCGAACTCGTTGAAGACGTCATCGAGGAGTTTGCGGTATTGCGGGGCCCAGTCCATGACCCGGCGAATGTTCATCCACATCCGGCCCTTCTCGATGGCCGCGATTGCCTCCGCGCCGCTTGCGCCACCCAGTTCGCCATAGATGCGGTCGGGCTTGTCCGTCTCATAGCCCATCGATTCCAGCCCCAGTTCAGCGGCAGGGCAGCGCTCGATGAGGTCCCCAAGGGCCTCTCTCGTGAAGAGCCCGGTCTCGATCAGCCGGTGGTTGAGCTTGATCAGTTCCACGCCGAACAGGCTGGCGTGACGGGGCTCCCAGTTGGAGATGATATCTTTCTGCATGCTCATTGAGTTCATTGCGGCGCCCTCCTTTGGTGGCTCGCGAACGCAACCCTTCGAGAACCTTAACAAATCGTTCCCGCAAGCCGGCCGGTGGTTGCTTGAGTCGGTTCGTGACCAGGTCGGAAACCTGCCGCTCAATAGCCGAAAAACCGGGCCGAATGGGTAAACGCTTTTTCCAAAGCTGACGCGCCGGTTAACGGTCCGTTAAGCGCGTCGGCGGGAATTGAATCAAATACGCGGCGGGCCGGTAACCATTGACTGGCAAGGCCAGCCAGGTCGCCTCACCAGCCGAAACGCCGTTCTCCGGACGCCCAGCGCTGCCGGTAGCCGTCCGCAGCACCGGTGGCGTCGCGCATGGTCTCGGCCATCATCAGCAGCGGCTTTGCAGCCGCGCCATGCGGATCGGCGACGCGCGCATCCGTGCCTCGTCCCGGGTGCGCCTCATCCGCCAGCATCAAGAGCGCGTTGCTGTGCCTGCGGG